>CAZCYC010000011.1:0-9227 GCA_964502915.1 uncultured Candidatus Saccharibacteria bacterium
CTCCTTGATAAGCAGCAATAAGTTCATGAAAAAAATTTGTTTGATAATTTTTTTTAAATGGAAAATTAACTGCTTCTATACGACCAAGGATATCATAGCTATCTGTTTGTATTCCTAAAACAAAATCGACGGAATACAACTTTGGAAGCTTCAAAAACTCTTCTTTCTGAAATCTTTCTTCTCCAGTCAAGAGAAGCACAAGACCCTCTGCCAGAGGGTCAAGCCTCCCTGCATAGGTGATTTTTTCATTTTGAAAAGAAGGATATTCTTTACGAAAACGTATAAGTGTTTCCGCAAGTGTTTCTCCATACTTCTTATTCCACGGAATAACAGCCATAATCAAAAAATCTAATCACAATTTTCTTCAAAAATTTCTTCTCCACAATGATGACATATGAGTGGAATTTCTCTTTTCAAACGAAAGTAATCAAAAGTAAAATGGATGATGAAAGAACCAGCGAGCATATAAATAAAGCCAATAATTAAATTAAAATAAACATTCGTATTAGGGATATAACGAAAAACATTAACTCCCAAAGCAAAAGCAAAACCAAGCAAAAAAACAAAAATACCAAAAATCATAATAGCATTTCGCACAAAATGATTATGGTAATAGGAACGACACCTCCTCCCTTTTCTCTTTTTACGTAAAAGATATTTCATAACACTTTTATTATAACACCTTTCAAGAAAAAAAATAAAGGATTGACTTTGACAAAAAAAACAATAATATTTTCCTTAGCTAAAAAAGATCTTAAATCTTTTTTATCCGTTATTTATTATCTTAAAGTAAAGAAAAACATTGAGTAAACAGAAGAAAAAACAAAATGAAAATCTGCGTATTAATGAGGGTATTCGCGCAAGAGAACTACGCGTCCTCATTGAAGGTGAAGATTCAAAAGTAATGCAACGCGATGAAGCCCTCGCACTTGCGCAGGAAATGGGGCTTGACCTTATCGAAATTTCTGCAAACGCAAACCCTCCTGTAGCAAAAATCACTGACTATGGGAAGTTTATGTATGATCAAAAAAAGAAGCAGAAAGAAATTAAAGCAAAGCAACACCAAGTTGAAGTAAAAAGTATTCAAATACGCTTAGGGACAGGCGAAGACGCGCTCAAAATGAAAGCAAAAATGGCTTCTGATTGGTTAAAACAGGGGCACCGTGTAAAAGCTGAAATTTACCTTCGTGGAAGAGCTAAATATATGGACAAAAATTTCTTACATGATAGACTTGGCAAAGTATTAGCTCTTATCGCTGAACCGTATCGTGTAGTAGAGGACTACAAAAAAAGTCCAAAAGGAATTGCTATTCTCATTGAGCCAGATAAAAAACGTGCTCAAAAGAAAGAAAAGCAAAACGAAAAAACGACCGAAGGAGAAACAGCATTAAGAGAAAAAGAAGAAAAATAGGATTATGAAAACAAACAAATCTGTATTAAAACGAATAAAGCTCACAAAAAATGGTAAGGTAAAAATGCGTATGAAAGGACAGAATCACTTTAACGCAAAAGAAAGTGGAAATACTACCAGAGCAAAAAGAGGAGTAAAACAAGATATGCCGTTGAGTAAAAAGACTCTCAGCCGTCTCCTCCCGCATCAATAAAAAATTGATTTAATCAGTATTAATTAAAAAAGTATTATGTCACGAGTGAAAAGAGGAACAATAAAAAATAAAAAACGAAGAAATATCCTTGCACAAGTAAAAGGATATCGTTTTGGTCGTAGTAAAAAAAAGAGACAAGCCAAAGAAGCTATTGCTCACGCAGGAACTCATGCCTTTGCTCATCGTAAAGATAAAAAATCAAATTTCCGAAGACTTTGGAATATTAAAATTAACGCTGAGGCGAGAAAATATGAACTCTCCTATAGTCGCTTTATAAATATGCTCAATAAAAAAGGAGTAAAAATTAATCGAAAAATGCTTGCTGACATGGCAGAGCATAGCGCTGATTCCTTTAAGAGAATTGTTGATTTTGTAAAATAAAAAACGCAAATATTTGCGTTTTTTATTTTTGCCCTTCTTTGATTTTTTTAATAAGACGCTCAACGAGACGATTTGGGTCATCATCAAAAATAAGTCGACTGTGATCTAAGTCCTCATTATTCTTTAAAAGATTAAAGAGCACATCATCCCTATCCCAGTCCCCCTTGAGAATACCTATGGGCTTAGCTTCCTGCATCGCCACCCAAAACTCATGAACACTCTCAATTCCACCATAGCCAAAAATAATAGCATCACTCGAACGAGAGAGAAGTAAATCAGAACCGACATAACCAAAACCAGAGTAAATAATAATATCTTGATACTTATTGGGAAGACGATAAACCTCAAGATGTTCTTTTTCATTTGCCGCAGGAGAGAATGAAAGAACAAAACCTTTTTCACTTCGCTTTGTTCCTTTCGCTACCCAAAAAGGAAAACCAGAAGATGACGGAATCAAAGTAATCGCTTCATGCTCTGCAATACGCTCACCAAGCACCTGTGCCTTCTCCAAAGCATCAAATGATTTATGTTGATCGCTATGTTTTGCTCCATAAATCATTATTTTCATTTTTTTTCTTTCTTCTTTTTTCATAGTTACGATTTCTTGATATCAGCTAGAGAAAGTTTAATAATTCGATCTTCAGGGATTTCATCTCGTAAGAGAATATCAGCAACAGCTGTTTCAATATGATTCTGAATAAGTCTCCTTAGTGGACGCAAACCAAAATTAAGACTGTGACCTTCTCTTGCGAGATAGTCAATGAGATCTTCATCAAGAACCAAAGTTAGATTATGTTTTTTCTTGAGATGTTCACTTAAGTCATGAATGAGTAAGCGAGCAACCTTCTTAATTCCTTCTCGTTTAAGTGGTTTAAAGAGAATAACTGCATCAAAACGATTGATAAACTCTGGTTTAAAAATACCCTTTTCAATAATGTAATCAGTAAGGAGCGAAAGATTTTCTTCTTCATTTTCCATGAGATAATCTGCACCGGCATTAGAAGTTGCAATAATAATGGTATTTTGAAAATTAATAATTCTCCCTTTTGTTGTATGCAACACTCCCTCATCAAGCATTTGAAGGAAGAGATCAAGAATAGCTGGATTTGCCTTTTCTATCTCATCAAAAAATACGAGTGCATAAGGGTGTTCTTCTACTCTTGCCCCAAGCAGGTCAAGGAAACGTTCAAGAGCCTCTGAATCACTAAACTCAGACATATCAAAACGTATCATGAGATGAGAATCCTCAAAATAATATTGGGCTAGACCTTTAGCTGTATGAGTTTTCCCCACCCCCGTGGTTCCAAGAAAAAGAAACGAACCAATAGGGCGTTGAGTATCACGCACTTCAAGACGAGCACGTTTGAGAGCAGAAGCAATTGCATGAACCGCTTCCTCTTGTCCAATAACATATTGATTGAGAGTTTCTTCAAGATGCATGAGTTTCTGTTTCTCATTCCCTTGAAGCACCCCAAGGGGAACTCCTGTTTTTTCTGAAATAAACGCTTCCACATCCTCTGGACTAACTTGATCATCCCCAAAACTTGCAAGCTCCATCAAAATATCCATAGCCTTCTGTGGCTGAAATTTATTCATTACCAATTTATTACTCAATATAATGATAGCACTCAAGCTCTCATTAGAAAAACGATGTCTTATTCCATGTCTCTCACACCAATCGATAAGATAGAGCATGAGCACTTCATCACGAGGTGGAAAAAATTCTATCATTTCTACGAGAGACATAAAATCACTATTTAATTTAAAGTAGCCATGATAAGAACTGAAATCCGTGCTCACAATCATTTGGAAATATTTATGCTGGAAGTAAGGTCGTAAAACTTCGAGAATATTAAAATGCTCTATATTTTCAATAACTAAAACAATATTTTTAGCATGAACTGCTTCCTGAATACAAAGATCCAATTCTTCCTGGGACATTTTTTCTGGAAACAATTCAACCAATCGTTTACTATTCAATTCAGGGGTTGATAAATCACGGTACATTCGTCTGGCCAAATAAGCAAGTCTTGTAGTTTTTCCTACTCCAGGTTCACCTATAATGAGAGCATCACGTTTTTCTTTTCGGGAAAGAACTTGTTCGAGTTTTTTAATCCCGTGATCATGGTCAATCACGAGCGTTTCAGGAAGAAAACGCAAATCCCTCCCATGTTTATCAAGATAAAAAGTTCTAGGATAGGCCCAAGTCTTCCCTAAAGAACCAAAGCGAGAAAGCTCTTCAAAAGAAAGTTTCACACGAAAGAGAAAAAAGACTGGAAAAAGTAAAACAGCTATTCCTATAGCAATAAGCCCTAAAATGATAGTTAGAGAGCGAATAAAGAAACCAAGAATTCTTGTAAAAATCGCAAACACTAAAGACTCAATAAACCCCATGAATCCTTCTCCTTGTTCATAACGATCTCGGTGCCATGGAATGAACAAAGTTCTTAATAATTTATCAATAGAAAAATAGTATTTTACAAAACGCACAAAAGCGAGCCAAGATTGTACACCTTCCATATAAGACATCATAACACATTTTCATGCTAAATAAAAAATATGAGCAAAAAACAGCTCATATTCTTATTCTTAAAAAATTATTCCATATCCAAAAGCACTGATGCATCTTGTTCAGGCACAATAGCCTCAATTCCCAAGTAATCACGAATTTTTGTAGCAAGAAATTCAGAGGATTTTGTTTCTCCCATAACCACAAAAACTTTTTCTAAGTTCTCGTCCATACGAGAAACAAAATCAAGCAGGTGATCCGAATCTTTGTGAGCAGAATAACCAGAGATAGTTTCTATTTTTGCTTTCACTTCTATCTCTTTTCCAAAAATCTTTACCTTTTTTGCTCCATCTTGAATAATTCTTCCAAGAGTCCCTACCGCCTGATATCCAACGAAAAGAAGAATATTTTTTTCATCACTCAAATAATTTTTCTCGTGAAAAATAATTCTTCCAGCGTGACTCATCCCGGCAGAGGAAATAATAATCTTTGGATTATCTCTATGAGCTATCGCTTTTGATTCTTCAATAGAAAAAGTCTCCACAAAACCCGGGAATGCAAAAATATCATTATCTGTCTGAAGTTTCTGCTGCACATCTTTATTCATGAGATGAGTGTATTTTTTAAAAACATTGGTGATTTTTATTGAAAGCGGAGAATCAAGGAAAACAGGTATTTGTGGTATTTCACCAGATTCAACTAAATTATTAATAGTATAGAGCAAATTTTGTGTTCGTTCTAAAGCAAAAGATGGAATAATGAGCGCTCCTTTTTTAGCAATAACTTCAAGAATTGTTTGCTTCAATTTCTCTACGCGTTTTTCTCGTTCTTCATGATTACGATCACCATAAACAGATTCCATAAGGAGATAATGAATTCCTTTTACTTCTTCCGTATCTTTAAGAATAGGGTCAGGAGAATTTCCTAAATCACCTGTAAAGAGCATATTCCTTGATCCATATGAAAGTTTCATCATAGCCGAACCAAGAATGTGTCCAGCAACATGAAGTGTTACAGAAAAACCTTGCCCTAAATCTAAACGAGAATGAAAAGGAACTCCTTTCCAAAGAGAAAGTGTTTTTTTTACGTCTTCTTCTGAGTAGAGTGGCTCTCTATCATACTTTTTCTTTTCATAATCAAAAATTTTTAAACTATCCTCAAACATGAGCGGAGCAAGATCTCTTGTTGCGTCAGTAGAATAAATTTTTCCACGGAAACCATCTCTCACGAGTTTAGGAATCCTCCCAAGATGATCTGCGTGAGCATGAGTAACGAGAAGAACATCAATACTCGCTGGGTCATAATGAAAATCCATAGCATTTTTTTCTCGTGCATCATCTCCTCCCTGAAACATTCCACAATCAATCATAATGCGATGTGGCTTTTCAGTATTTTGTTCAGGAATATTTTCAACAACAAAATTTGCTCCTGTTACCCAACCAACACCACCATAAAAAGTAAGTTTCATTTGTTTTTTCTTTTGCATATGAACAAGTATAACAGCTTTTTCTAAAAATATCCTTTGAGCTAAAAATAAAACACAAAAAAACACCTGAGCGCAACAGATGTTTTTTTGTGTAGTAGCTGGCTCTGAGATCATTGACTGATAGCCAAGTGGGTTTCAGAAATCATGAACCTCGATTCATCACTATCAAGAAACCCTATTCTCGAGTTGTTTCAAAGTCTTATGAACCAACAACCACACCTTCATTATATCAAGATTTTTTTTATGAAAATATTGACAATAATGGTGAAAATTGTTTTTTATTATTCGTCAATCTGATCAGAATAAATAAAGTACTCATCAATTTTTTTATAGTTAAAAAGTTCATCTTCAGAAAAGAACCTCGCAACTTCTATTTCTCCATTCTCTTTAGTATCTGAAACATGCACAATATTCGATTGAATAGACATAGAATAATCCCCACGAATGGTTCCTGCATCTGCTTCATGCCCAGCTGTTTGCCCTGCAATGAGACGGGCAGCAGATGATGCATTGAATCCAGAAAGAGCAATGAGGATTACTGGAGAAGACATCATAAATTTCTTAATTCCATGAAAGAAAGGTTTGTCTTTAAGATGTGCATAATGTTCATCAAGCACCACATCTCCTAATTCTACCATTTTGGTTCCAATAATTTTAAATCCTTTTCTTTCAAAACGAGTAAATACTTCCCCAACAAGCCCTCTCATAAGGGCGTCAGGCTTAATGATAATTAAAATTTTTTCTTCTTTCATAGTTCTCCTACTATAACAAAAAACACCTTATAAGAAAAGTGTTTTTGTTTATATAAAATGTATTAAGTGAAACGAGCAAGAATCTCATTCTCTACTTCTTCACGAGGTCTTCCATATTTGTGGTAAGAAAGTTGTTTAATTTTTTCTGCCATAGAAGCTGGATATTCCTTTGCAAAAAAATCAAGTGGAAGAGTGGCAATATTGAATGGATCAAGTGGTTTTCCATTTCCAATCATTTGAAGATAAGCGTTCCTGTTTGGAATTCTCATGAGATCATCAGCACTGAACGTAGGAAGGAATTTTTTCTCCACAAACTGAGCATCTTCAAAGGAAATACGAAAACTCGCCATAGAACCAACGTTTCCAAAAACAGCATTCTTAATTCCCTCATCGAGCTGTGCAATAAACTGATGGGCAATGATGAGTCCAAGTCCGTACTTTCGTGCCTCAGAAAGAATTTGAGAAATAGAGTCAGTAGAAACGTTCTGAAACTCATCAATATAGAGATAGAATGGCGGAAGTTTTTGGTCAAGAGAATCCACACGAGAAAGGGCTGCCATGAGAATTTTACCTACGAGAATCAATCCAATGAGGTTAGCGTTAATTTCTCCCAATCTTCCTTTGGAGAGATTTACTAAGAAAATTTTTCTCGTATCCATCATTTCTCGAAAATTAAATGATGATTTTTGCTGAGCTACCACAGGACGCATAATTTCATTCGAAATAAAGGGATCAAACTTGGAAGTAATGTAAGGAACAAAGTTTTCAAGCCCTTGGTCTCCTGTGGTTTTTTCTGCATTTGCCCAAAATTGAGAAATAATAGGATTTTTACAGTGTCGCAATTTCATATCACGAAAAGCTTTATCTGCTAACACACGACTAATCTCCAACAAGGTACTTCCTGATTCTGGATGTTCCATTACTAATCCTGCTGAATTTCTAAAGTATTGTTCAAACATTGGCCCTCCTGTTGCTTTCAAATCAAAGAGCTTGGAGAAAATAGAAATGAGTTCATTAATAACAAAAGATTTTTGTTCAGGATAACGCTGGTCATAATCAAGCATATTTAACCCCATAGGCATCGGCGTATAAGCTGGATCAAAATATACAACATCATCTACTCGCTCTGGAGGAATATAACGTAAAATATCCTCAATATCCGAACCATGTGGATCAATAAAGCAAACTCCATCACCATTGAGAATATCTTGGATAATCATTGTCTTTAAAATGTGGGTCTTACCAGTACCAGTTTGACCAATAACATAAAAATGTCGCAACCTATCCTTCGGAGTCATATGAACATAAGTTTCTCGGTGACGATATTTATTCAAACCAAGAATAATTCCTTCTTGTGGAGTTTCTGGAGGAGCTGGAGCAATTTTCATGCTCTCTTGCCTTAATTGAGAAGTGGAAGAAATAGTAAGAGGAAAATGAAAAAGTGTTGCAAGCTCTTTAAGATTTAAATTAAAACGATGTTTTTCATCAAAATAGCGAAAAACAAATTGTTCAATGAGTTTTTCTAAAGCAGATCCAGAAAGGCGCTTAAATGCAAAGGCGTTCCCTTTCGTGTGATTAAATTGTTGGAAACTCGATTCTAAATCATGGAGAATAGATTGGGCTCTTTTTTCATTCTGAGAAGAAACAAGGATACGAATATTCGTCTGCACAATCGTCGATTTAAGTTTCTCAGAAATCGACTCAATAGCATCGTTATCAATTTGGTCTTGTTTATCTTCTTTCTTATCTTCCCCTTGTTTAAATAAATCAATTACCCCCTTTCCAAAATCTTTCAAGAAAGAACCCTCAATGACATCCTTCAATTTGTGCCCTTTTTTAACTTGATCCAATATTTTCCCATATTCTTTAATATGGCGATCTCCTACTGGCCTCACAATAAATTGAATCGATGCCCCTTCATTTTCTTTTTCAAGTTTAGAAAAAGCATTCACTAAAACCTTCATAGGATCATGATCAAAATCATCATAGGTTTTTAATTGTAGAACATCATATTTTTCTGCTTTTGCATAAGACCCAGCACTTGCGCCATTTTCAGCAAAAATATTATAATCATCGTAAATTTCAGTTACACGAACATCTTCAAAGAGAGAAAGAATTTGCTTCTCAAAAAGGTCTGCTCTATGGTGTGGAACTACCACATACAATGACATCACATCAGATCCTTCTTCTTTTGCAATTTCTAATGCATAGTAATTCTCATCATCATTATTTTTGTCATCAGCAATATACTGCATTCCAGCCATAAATTGCTCCATGAGTGTTACAATGCGTTTAAAATCTTTCTCTTCATCTTCTTTCGTAGGATTAGGGAGCACAATCTCAAACATCCTTAAGCCGAGTGCTTTTTTGAGATTTCTCCTGCTTCTTAAACCTGGAGTTTCATACCCTTCGGCAACATACTGCACAAGAAAGCGATGAAAATCATCTTGAATGTGAGGGTTGGGCATTCAGTTAACCAACACGATAGTATATTT
>CAZCYC010000012.1:0-8844 GCA_964502915.1 uncultured Candidatus Saccharibacteria bacterium
TTTCAAACGCTCTTCAATTTCAAAACAACGAGGCGCAGAAAAATCTTCTAAATTAATTCCAGCAAAAGAAGGAGCAATCTGTTTAATCGTTTGAATAATCTCTTCTGTATTTTGCGTATCGAGCACGATAGGAACAGCATCAATTCCAGCAAATCGCTTAAAGAGTGCTGCTTTCCCCTCCATAACAGGCATCGCAGGGCGTGCCCCTAAATTCCCTAAACCAAGCACCGCAGAACCATCAGAAATTACCGCAATCGTTTTCCCTGCAGAAACGAGCTCAGAAAATTTTTTTGGATTTTTTTGAATAGCTAAACAAGGTCCGGCAACCCCAGGAGAATAAACCGTAGATAAATCATCTTTATTTTTAATAGGAGTTTTAAGCTTCATTTCAAGTTTTCCTCCATATTTTTTATGAAGAGCAAGTGATGCTT
The DNA here is from genome assembly GCA_964502915.1 of uncultured Candidatus Saccharibacteria bacterium. GTDB lineage: Bacteria > Patescibacteriota > Minisyncoccia > Phycocordibacterales > UBA1006 > UBA1006. The sequence goes on from CAZCYC010000012.1 coordinate 432, forward strand.
TTTGATAATCTTTCTTTTTTTCTTTACGAATCATAACACTAGTATAAACAGAAACAATTTTAGATAAAGAAAAACAATAGTAAAACTATTGTTTTTTTAAAATAGCAAGCGCCTGTATCGATGAAGGAGAAATGAGTGGACTCACATAAATTCTTTTTACAGGATCACGAGGATCAAAATCAATAGCAGAAACAACGCCAAGAAGGAATTGTGGTTTTTCCTGTGCATAGAGAGGGTCGCCTAAAGAAACTTCTACATCACGAGAAAGTTCTCCATAAAGTGCCTCTCCGTTTCCTTGCAGACGAACAGAAAGTTCCTCTGGAAAAAGAATTGCATCTATGAATGCATCTTTTTGGGAAAAAAGTCTTACGAGAGCAGTTTTCTTAAAAACTTCTTTTACTTCCCCAACGAGCGATAAATCAGAAGCAAGGACAAGATCTCCTACTTGGATATTTTGATTCTTTCCTCCTTGGATAATAAAACTTTGATTTTCATTTTTTTTCAATACGAAACTAGGAATAAAATGAGTCTGTGCGAGTTCTTTTTGAAAGATTTCATCCATTCGAGACCATTTTTCATGGCGCATGAGATTAAAATTTTTCTGTTTCAAGCGAGCAATTTCCTCTCTGAGTTTTGTGTTTTCCTTAAGAAGTTCTTTTCCACGAAAAAGTGATTGTAAAAAAGTCTTTTCATTTTTTGCATTTATATGAGCTTGTTGAAATTGCTTTGCAAAAAATGATTCAAAAAAAGTATAAACACTCTCCTGAAAGGGAGTGAAGAGTAATAAAATCAAAATGAGCGATAAAAACAAGTAACGAAGCTTTTTAGTATTTTTTTTACGATTATTGAGCATAAGTTTAACTTAAAATGAGACTTTCATCATCTTCATGCATCAAAACCTGACGAAAATCATCAAGTTTTTCTAAGATTTTACTCGTTCCCATAACTACCGCGTAGAGTGGCTCCTTTCCTACTACGACAGGAATACCTAGTTCATGAGCAAGCAAATAATCAAGCCCACGAATCCCTGCTCCACCGCCAACAAGATAAATACCGTTTTGCATAATATCAGAAACAATTTCTGGTGGGGTTTTTTCCAAAACTTCTTTTACTCCTTCTATGAGAATTTGTATAGAATCTTTAATCGCTTCTCTCATATCTTGGCTCGTAATATTAATTTGACGAGGAAGCCCTGTAATAATATCTCTTCCACGAACGATCGTCTCTACCACATCAAAGAAATCAATGCCACCTATTTGAATTTTTATTTCTTCTGCTGTTTTTTCGCCAACAAGCAATTTATGTTCATCACGTAGATAGTTTACAATATCCGCATTCAAACGATCGCCGGCAACTTTTAAATTCTTTGATTGAACAATCCCTGAGAGAGAAATAACAGCAATATCAGCCGTTCCTCCACCAATATCAATAACCATAGAACCAACCGCTTCTCGAACGGGAAGATCTAAGCCAATTGCTGCTGCCATAGGTTCTTCAACAATAAAAACTTCTCTTGCTCCTGCGTTGTGCGTAGCATCATACACTGCTCGTTGTTCCACGTTAGTAATTCCTGAAGGAACGCCTACAATAACTCTTGGACGAAAAAATTTAGGAGAAAGTTTTTCGGCCTTTCCAATGAAATAAGAAAGCATTTGCTCCGTCACATCAAAATCAGAAATTACTCCTTCTACGAGTGGACGCACTACACGAATATGTTCAGGGTTTCTTCCTAACATTTCTCGCGCCTCAGCTCCCACAGCAACAACTCTATCTGTTTTCGTGTTCAGAGCAACCACAGAAGGTTCATTTATAATGATGCCTTTTCCCTTCACATAAACCAAAGTGTTCGCCGTCCCTAAATCTATACCAATATCATTGGAAAATTTTCTATACATTTTTTCTAAAAACTTTTTCATATCTTTTTTATTTTATGATTCTTTCTCGTTTGCTAAATAAGAAATAACTCTATCTGGAGCAAGATAATCCAAATCACCACTCTTTCGTTTCAATAATTCAATCCCTCCATTTGCAGCAGCTTTTTCTGAAACAACGAGACGATAGGGAATCCCTATTAAATCTGCATCTTGTAACTTTTGTCCCGGACCCAAATCACGATCATCAAACAAAACTTCAATTCCTGCATTTTTTAAATCGTGATAGAGATTCTCTGCTTCTCGAAACAAATTCTCATTTTGACCAAAAACAAGCAAGTGCACCCGAAACGGCGCGATAGATTCTGGCCAAACAAGACCTTTCTCATCACTCAAAACCTCAGCAATTGTTCCTATGAGTCGAGTAATTCCAATACCATAGGAACCCATATAAACATAATGCCTCTTCCCTTCTGCATCTTGGAATGAGAGATCTAATGGTTGTGAGAATTTTTCTGCAAGAGAAAAAATATTTCCCACCTCAATAGCTTTTTTCTCAACCAAATGTTCTTTTTTTAAACCAAGATCTTTGAGAACATCATCACGAAAAACTTCTTGATTAACTGCAATTCCTTGCTCTTCATCAAGATAAATGATATCTTCCCCAGCATCTGAAAGTGTTTGAAACTCATGAGAATATCGAGAAAAACTCCCACCTGAAGCAAAAGTGAGATAAGTGATAGCTCCTAATCCAAGCTTTTGAAAAATACGCTTATAAGCATCTTTCATTTGTTCATAGAAAATCTGGTGTTCTTCTTCATCTCGTGAAAAAGAATAAGCCGCTTTCCAAAAAAACTCTCGCCCGCGCATGAGCCCAGATTTTGCACGTTTTTCATTTCGTAAAATTGTCCGAAAATCATAAACCGCTGTAGGGAGATCTTTGTAAGATTGGATATAATTTTTCATCATCGCGGTGAGCGGTTCTTCGTGGGAAAAAGCAAGCCCTAAAGGGGTTCCGTTTTTTAGCGTTGTTTTAAACCAATTATCTACCTCTTCATCAGACCAACGCGTCTTTTCCCAAACCTCTTTCTTTTGTAACAATGAGGATTGTACAGGAAGGATATGAAGACCTTCCATTTCTTCTCGAATTATCGCTTCTATTTTCTTCAAAACACGCACCCCAAGAGGGAGAAAAACATACACTCCTGCCATTTCTTTATGCACAAAACCTGCACGGATAAGTAACTGTGCATTTTTTGCTTCTTCATCGCGCGGTGCTTCTTTTCGTGTTTTTGTAAATAACCGAGATTGTTTCATAATACTCTCTCCATACTACGCGAAAAAAAGCATATTTCAAGAATAAAAAAAGAAAAGAAAAGAGATTGCAAAAAAACTATTATTTGTTAGAGTAGAGCTCGTAAAAACCTGTGAATTTTTTATAAAATTCCTCACTTCAGGTGAGTATGAACGATGGGATTTATCCCATTGTGCAGGGTTTTTAAAATTTAACAGTTCATATCTGTTCTTTTTTTAAAAAGCAGATTAAAAATAATGATTTATGCATAGAGAAACACTCATCAAAGAAATGTTTGATGCTGGGGCTCATATTGGCTACTCAAAGTCAAAGCGCCATCCATCAACGAAAGATTACATTTATACCACAAAGAACAAAAAAGATATTATTGATCTTGAAAAAACTGCTGACCAAATGCAAGAAGCTCTAAGCTTTTTGGTGGACATTAAAAACAGAGGAGCTCAAGTTCTCTTTGTAGGGACAAAAGCAGAAGCAAAAGGGATTATTCGAACCCAAGCAGAACTTATTGGAATGCCTTATGTAAGCGAACGATGGCTCGGAGGAACCCTCACAAACCAAAAAGAAATGAGAAAACGAATTGAGCGTTTGAAAGAACTCAGTGAACAAGCAGAACTTGGAGAACTTGTTGCAGCAACCAAGAAAGAAAAACTTATGCTTGAGAGAGAAATCGAACGACTTGAACGCAAATTCGGAGGGCTTAAAGATATGGAAAAATTACCAGCAGTACTCTTTATTATTGACCCTAAAAAGGAAGAAATTGCTGTTACTGAAGCACTCCAAATGAATATTCCTGTTATTGCACTTGCAAATACAGACTGCAATGTTTCTATTATTAATTATCCTATCGTAGCGAACGATACTAATGTTAGTTCTATCAGTTTCTTCGTAAAGAAGATTGTTGATGCACTTAAATAAAAATATGCCTATGGAAATTTCAATTGATATGATTAAAGCGCTCAGAGAAGAAACAGGAGTTTCAATCTCTAAATGTAAAGAAGCGCTTGAAGAGGCTCAAGGAGATATGGAAAAAGCAAAAGAGCTCCTAAGAGAAATCTCTGCAAAGACCGCAGAAAAAAAATCTAGCCGAGAGCTTGGTTCTGGGGTTGTACAAGCCTACGTACATCCGAATCATAGTATTGGAGTGCTCGTAAAGCTTGCATGTGAAACAGATTACGTAGCAAGAAATGAAGACTTTCTCAATCTTGCGAATGATATTGCAATGCATATTGCTGCAATGCAATCTCCTTCCATTGAAGCACTCAAGGAAGAAGCTTTTGTAAAAAATCCAGAAATAAACATTGCAAAACTCATTGAAGAAGCTATCCTTAAAATAGGAGAACGTATTGAGATACTTGATTTTACTCGATACGATATCAATGAATAGTTTTTTTTAAAAAATCTGTTAAGATAGAAGAACTCCTTCGGGAGTCTTGCCACCTTAGCTCAGTTGGTAGAGCAACGGTTTTGTAAACCGTAGGTCGTCGGTTCGAGCCCGACAGGTGGCTCAAAAAAACTTCGTCTCAAAGACGAAGTTTTTCTTTTTGTTTTTATATTATTTCTCTTATAAACAAAGCGTTATTTTTTCGTTTCTAATTCATGAAAATTTCCTTCATCATCCTGTTCAATAACAATGAGATGTTCCTTTCCTTTTTCATCTTGAAAACGATAGCGATAAACTCCATCTTGGAATGAAACAAAATCAATATCTTTTCTAAGTTCATTTCTCTTTTTGTCATTGAGCTTCTCTCCAAACAAATTCTTTTCTTCTGAAAGAATAAAATCTTTTCCTGCTGCGATATTTTCTGCATCAACTGCTCCTTTAAGAGCATGATGTTTACGCGTCCAAAGTTCAATAATTTTTGCAAGATCATCATAAGCAACGAAACCCGTATAAAGTTTTTGTCCGATAAGCATACTTGGATATTTCTTCACAGAAAACATTTCCTTTACTGTATTCATCACTAATGTATGGAGTGAAGCATCGAGCCAATACACGCGCACATAAGGATAGGCTTCACGAAGGGCATCAAGAACGAGTGATTGTTTCCTACAATCAGAGCAATGACTATTATAAAAATAAAGGATAGTTGCAATGTTGTAGTTACATTTCTTAGAGAGCTCTTGCACGAGTAAATAATCCTTAATTTGCAAAAGGGCGTAGCGTTCTTTGAGTAAAGCAAGGACTTCACTCTGGGGATCGAGTTCACTTTCAAAAAATTTAATCTTTTTTGCAAGACTATTGAGTTCTTGTGTGATTCCTATTTCAAAATGGCTTCCTTCACGGAGACTTTCACAAGAAGCTTCTTTTAAGAGTGCAAAACGTGTTTCTGTAGAAAGAATATTCAGTGAAAGCCTTTCCTGCACATTATTTAAATTTTTCACACGAGCATCGTTAATTTTCCCAGTAATATAAAAAGCAGAGAGAAACATACTCGCAGTAATGAGAAATACAATAAAATATTTTTTCATAGCAATGATTATAACGTAATTATTTCATTAACGCCAAGAAACTTTTTTTGCAAAAATAATCTTGTAAAACGACTTGAGCACCCAAAAGGGGACGAGTGTAGCGTAAACAAGGAAAAACAGCAAAATTTCAAGTGGATTCTTCCTCTCTGCACGGGCAATTCTTTTTCCTGTATAAATCATAAAAAAAACAATCGTGTAGATAAAAAGAGAGAGAATAAAAAGAGTCCCAAGGTGAGAAAAATCAAAAGAAATATGTCTAATCGTAAAAACTCGACGCCACCCAAGAAGGTGAATTTTTTCAATAAATCTCACAAGAGCACGCAAGAAAAAAAACCATGAAGCAAAGAAAACAATAGGGATAGAGAGATAAGAGAAAATACTCATAGGGAGGGTAAAAATACCGAAATGGAAATTTTCCTTTCCACGCAACATTTTTCGATAATCATAACTATTCATTAAAAAACCATAGCTCCAGCGTAAACGCTGTTTAAAGAGTGCAAAGATACTCTGTGGTCCTTTAGTATATGCAAAAGCATCTCTTGATTGTCCAACACGCAGGCCAGCTTCCTGCATACGAAAAGTAAGCTCCAAATCTTCCAAAAGATGTGCCATACGAAAAGCCCCAATCTTCTCGAAAACTTCTCTTCGATAGACGGAAAAAGCTCCGGGGATGACGAGTGCTGCATACATTCTTGCAAGCACGAGTTTTGTAAAAGAAAACATTTGATACTCAATGCTCTGTGCATATTGCACGAGCGTTTTTGGTTCACGAATGAGAATTGTTGCCCCTACAGCAGAAAGCTCTGGATTTTTCACAAATTCCTTCAAGATAAAACGCAACGCGTTTCGCTCAAGCAAAGTATCTGCATCCACAGTAGCGATAAAATCTCCCTGAGCATATGGAAGTGCATAATTAATAGCAGTAAACTTCCCTCCGTTCTCCTTATGAAGGAGAAGTACTTGTTCGTAAGATTGATAATTCTGCATTTTTTCCCAAGTTTTATCCTTTGAACCATCATCAACAAGAATAATTTGTAATTGTTCTCTTGGATAATTGAGGGCAAGCAACGAATCCATTGTTTGATCTAAAGTATCTTCCTCATTCCAGCATGCAACAATCAACGTTACCTTAGGGTAAAAAGGAAGTTCTGGGTCTCGTTGTAAATCTTCACCTTTCCGATCGTAAAAATCAGGGTCTTCAAGATAACTCACAAGAAAAAAAACCTGAATGTAGAGAGTGATAAATAAAAATAAATAATAGATGATATCCATATCATTTATTTAATATGCTGTTTTATTTCTTCTTGCACTTCACGACCTTTTTGTTTAACAAAAGCTTCCCCTTTATCAAGGGTATGATCTATCTTCTCGAGAAGTTGTTCTGAAATTTTTTCTCCTTCTTGCACTATTTTTTTCATTTTATGCTTTGCTTGTGCTAATCCTTGATGAAAAGAGTCTTTCATTTCTCTCTCTTCACGAATTTTCTCTTTCTTTCTCCTGTGAAGGACTTGCTTTATGAGAATCAAAGCAAGTATGAGATAAAGTACTCCTATAAAAAAACGAGAGAAAAAACCAAATAAAAAAGCAATAATATGAAAAAATTTAATGTTAAAAATAAGTCCTACCCCAGCAGAAGCAATATCAATAGCTAAAATAATCTTTACCCAATCAATCCATGAAGTATTTTTATATTTTTGTATCCATTGCATAGATAAAAAGAGTATAGCAAAAAAGAGGTTTTTTAAAAGAAAAAATGCGAAAAGCGGAGCTTTTCGCATTTCTTCTCTATTTATTGAAATAAAGAAAATTTATAGAGAAATTTCTCCATTCTTTATTTTTTCAATAATTTCACCTTGTAATTTTTCAATAATGCTTTCTTCAAGAACCTTTTCCCCTTTTTCATCGAGGGTCATCGATTCAAAAGTCTCCTTCAAATTTGATTTCATAAAATCAACAACTTTTTCAACATCAGCCAAATCATAACCCTTTTTAACCAAAGCGGATACCACTTCTTTTAAAATTTCGTCAAAATCTTTTCCTTTTTCCATTCCTTCTACTACTTGTTTTTCAATATTATTAAATCCTCCTTCAATGCTCATATATCTTTAATTAAGATTAATTACTTATAAAAATATTCCATATGGAATATATATATATATATTACTTTTTATAAAAAAAGTCAAGTCTCACATCATAAATGATAGTTTATGATGTCACTTTACTAAAAAAGAAAAATAGTAAATATTAATGTTTATCCATTTATGTGATAAGAAAGAAAAAACAACCTGAACCTTTTGAACCTATTCAACAACCATCTAAACCAGAAGTTCCGGAGAGAAGAAAAGTTCCAACAAAGCCAGAAATTCCTGCAGGATGGAATTAATTTTCAGAAAAAAACAAAAAAGAAAAAATATTTTTTCTTTTTTGTTTTTTTAAATATATTCTCTTTACTTTTCATATATATAGATATATAATATATTCGTCATTCATTTTTAATCTAAATAAGAGTTTATGGAACAAAAATCACCTGATTTTTCAAAAAATAATAATAAAGAGAATAATATTGATCTTCTTCCTGAATCAATCCAAAGAGAAATACAAGAGCTCCAAGAGGAAATAAAGAATGGAAATTCTTTTGATTTGGAAGACTATTCAAAAGAGAGTATTGATTACATCAAGAAATTCCATCAAAAGGAAATACAAGAAGAAATTATCTCTCTTATTCAAGAAGGATGGGGTATTCCACAATCCTACATCG
>CAZCYC010000013.1:0-8743 GCA_964502915.1 uncultured Candidatus Saccharibacteria bacterium
AGAAAAAACTTATCCACAGTTTTGTCAACATTTCACTTGACAACTCTCTCTCTCTGCTATCTTGTAGAAGAATTTAACCTTTAAAAAATAAAAAAAAAATGAAAATTGAATTAAGTTACGGATATGATGGTGGGTGGGGAATCCACCACATTTCCCTTTTTAAAAATAAGGGAAATGGAAAAAAAGATTTTTACCTCTTATACTCTTCTCCAAGAGGAGAAAATACAAAAGAATATGGGGAAGAATTTTCTACTTATTTTTCTAAAATAAGTAGAATTATAAGAAAAAATGGGGGTGAAATCAAACGAACCCTCAGATTTAATGGATATGATTATTATGACGTAGATATATCTGAGGAAAATCTCAAGCAAGCATTGCTTGAGATAAAAAAGGAAAATATCCCATATAAAAAGGTTTAAATAAGCGGTTTTGCTTCGCAAAACCGCTTTTTCTCTTCATTCTTTATTTGCAATGCTCCTTATATTCAAAAATTTTTATTCTTCATTTCTATTCAATAATCGTTCCTTCAAAATCTCTCGCTTCCAAATATTTTTTTAAATTTTCCAAAGAAGCCCCAAGCACCACTACCCTTAATCCATATTCTTCAGCAAGACGAGATGCTACGGGATCAAAAGGAGCAGACAAACCTGGGACCCAAGTATCTGGGATTAAGGCTTGATACTCTTTCCAAGATAATCTCTCATATCTTTCTGCATTTGGGTTTTTTCGTGGATCTTCACGATAGACATAGTTGATATTAGAAAAATTAATAACTTGCTTACTACTTAAAACACGAGCAAGCTCCACGGCATCAGTATCAGAAGAATAACCAGGCTCCCATGCTCCAGCAATAATGATATCTTCTTGAATTCCTCGCGCATCTTCCCATCTCCAGATAATTTCCTTATATAAATTTAAATCTGAAAAGATGCGATAGAGTAATTCTGCATTGAGACAAATAGATTTAATACCAATCCAATCTAAATCATTATTACTCAAATGTGGGAAATGCTTTGCGGCAGCTTGGTATTTCCTCGCAGTTTTTCCACCCCCAACCACAAGCGCTATTTGATATTGAGAACTCAATTCACGCAGTAACACTTTCATCTCTTTTAAAAAAGAAACATTAATTTCATCAGGGACGATAAGTGAACCACCAAGAGCAATGATAATACTTTCTTTTTTTTCTTTTTTACTCATAGTTTTTTAAAATTATGAAAAAAGTTGATGCTTAATCATTAAGCTTCAACTTCTCTTGAATAGAATGAAAAACTTCTTCTATGCTTTCTTCTCCATTAATATCGAGTACCTGATAACGATCTTCTTGGGCTCGAAAAAATTCAAGCGTTGGTAAAACATTTTCGTTATACCAACGTATTCTCTTTTCAATAACCTCTTCATCAAGATCATCAGCACGCAAACGCATTCGCATACGTTTTCGTGCTTCCTCTTCACTTACTTCAATATGAATAATTTTTATATTCTTTCTTCCATAATAACGCATCGCTGAATCAAGCACGAGAGCTTGGTGCATTGTTCGTGGAAAACCATCCATAAGGAGGAGATCATCTTCGTGAAAATATTTTACTAATTCATCCACAAACAACCAATCGGTAATAAAATCTGGAGCAAGATCCCCTTTCGCAAGAATATCTCTCATAAGCATATTGGTGTAACCATCGCCCTCAATAAAGGCACGAAAACGTGCACCTGATTCAAAATGAAGGATATTTTGTTTAGGAAACTTTTCTTGGATAAAATTTTTTAATAACTTAATTTGAGTTCCTTTCCCAGAGCCAGAACGGCCAATAAATACATATGTCTCTTTTTCCATGCCTGAACTATTATAACAAAATACTAAGATAAAACAAAAAGGGGTATGAAAAAGGAGCGCGAGGCTTCGCCCCGCGCTCCTTTTTCATCATTCTTTATGCTTCAGCATCAGAACCATTTCTTTCAGGTTCTTTAATTTTTACATTTACCCTTTCCTGATTCTTCATTCCGCATACTCGAACTAAAGTTCGCATAGCATTTGCAGTAGCACCTTTTCTTCCAATAATTTGTCCCATATCTTCTGGGTTTACTTCAAGTGTAAGCAATACCCCCATTTCATCAACACTACGACTCACTTTTACGTCATCTGGATTATCTACAATCCCTTTTACAATACATTCTAAATATTCTTTTGATTCCATTTTTATTTCTTCAAATTATTCTTCATAAAATTCTACGTATCAATTTTATGAAGACTTTCCTGATTAAAGAGGCAAGGCAAGAACCTTGCCGTGTTTTAGTATAACAAAAAAATATTTAAACACAAAAAAATCTTTATTATCTTAATAAAAATCACACACTATCAAGAAAACGAATGAAATCATTGAGAGCATCATAAGAAAGATCTAATTCTTTTTCAAATATTTTTACTTGCTCTTTGAGAAAGATAGTTATGGAACGAATAAGTTCTTTTTCCTCATCATAGAGCCGACCTGTTTCCAAAGAAAAATCTGATTTGGTTATAGCTTGATAGAACTTATCTCTCTCCACACGTAAAATGCTGAAAGCTAAATTTCTCAAATGTCCGAGAGATTGAAATTTCCCATTTTGAAAAACAAGCCCATATTTAATAGAAAAACCATTTTTCTTTTTCAAAGCTCTCTTTAACTTTGAAGAAAATCTTTTATTCCGTTTAAATTCTGGAAGATTTTTATTTTCAACTAATTCATCAAGAGCACAAACAACCTCCCCTGTTTTTGTATTAATAATAAGCTGATCTACCCCATTCTCATAATCATCATAACGATGAGTACGCACGAGCAAATAATCCGTCCCTAAAAATATTTTGTTAAAAAGAATAAAAATATATTCTTCTGCTAAATGCCCATCTCTCCGCTCTCTTCCATCCATAATAAAGGCCTGCTCTGTTGTTTCCATATATTTTTCATCATTATCAACCAAATCATCAGGGATAAAACCACCAAGACTCTTCTTAAAAATTTCAGCGCGAATAGCCCCACGTTCATCAACACTATAAGGATTCGCCCCTAAATGAACAAGACGATCACGAAGCAAGGCAATATTTTCTTGTCTTTTTGCTTCCATAGAAAGAAAAGCTTGCTCGGAAGCCTGGGTTCGGGATATCCCTTCCCTTTCTTTTGCTTGTTGTGGGAGTTCTATCTTCCCTAAAATCTTTATCATATTTTTTTATTATAAATTAAAAAAGAAGAAAACAAAATTAATCTTCGCTTTCTTCTTCTTTTTTATTCTTTTCCTTTTCGTCTCCTTCTTCAACAATAATATCCGATGCTGCTGCTTCTTTTTGTGCTTGCATTCGCGTATCAATAACTTCATCATCCTCATCTACAATTTCTCCAACCAGTTGCTCTAAAACATCTTCAAGGGTAACCAAACCACTCGTTCCTTCAAACTCATCTTTCACAATAGCTATTTGTTCTCTTCTCGTGAGAAAAAGCTGGAGTAAATCATCAACGCGAATATCTTCCCTAACATAAAGAACATCTTGAGCAAATGATTCAATTTTGCGGTAATCTTCGTCTTTAGCAAGTGCAATCAATAAATTTTTACGATAGCAAACACCAATAATATCATCAATATTTTCATTATATACTGGAATACGAGAGTTATTGAGATCATAGATTTCATTTCTAATCTCTCCTATCAAACTATCCTTTTGAAAAGCAACAACAACAGTTCTCGGAGTCATAATATCGCGAGCCGTGAGGTCATTGAGAAGAAAAACTTTTTGAATAATTTCCTTTTCGTCCTTTTCAATACTCCCCTCCTGATGCCCAATTTCAGAAAGGATATGGAGCTCTTCTTCAGAAACCACTTTCCTATCACGATGGAAATGTCTTGTAAGTTTTTCAATAAACCAAATGATAGGAGTAAATAATTTTACCCCTATGAGAAGGAACGGAGCTAAGTAAAGAGAAATTCTTTCTGCATTATTTTCTCCTATGGTTTTTGGAATAATTTCACCAAATATAATAATGAGAAAAGTAAACATTGCAGAAACAATTCCTAACCAAGTTTCTCCGAGCACTTTTGCACTCATCACCCCAACAAAAATAGAACCGACAATATTCACGATATTGTTTCCAATTACTACTACAATGATGGCTCGTTGAAGATTTTCCTTAATTTTTAAAAGAGCCTTTGCTCCTCTTCTCTTCTGTTCATATGCAAGATGAACTTTTGATTGAGGAACAGAAAAAAGTGCTGCTTCCAAACCAGAAAAAAAAGCCGAACCAATAATAACAATAAGAAATAAAAGTATGAGTATCAGCATAAAAGTATGAGCCCATTATATTAAAAAAATAAGAAAAAACAATAAAAACTACAAGGTACAAGACCCTTGTAGTTTTTGAATATCATCAACAAAATTAATCTCTATAACTTGATTTTCATCGGCACAATAATATTTTCCGTTTTTAAGATTCACTAAATATACAAATTTTTGACCATTATCAAATGATTTATAAAGAGGATCAGAACTATCTACGACTTTCAAAAAATCATTATTAAAACGAACAACAAGAGCATAAGCTTCCGTATAATTCTTTCCTTTTTGTTTATACTGCGTGAGAACTTTTTGAGCTTTTTGCATGAGACTCTTTAGTTTTTGATCAATGATATCATTGTTATTTTCTGTTCTTGTTTGTTTTTGCTTCTCTTCCTTTTCCTCTTGAATTGCTTCCTTTTCGTTATCCGCAGGTGACATAGCTTCTGTCTGATTTTTCATATCTAAAAGAGGAATTCTTACCCCAAGCATGAGTTTTTGTGTTTTTGGCCCAGCAATGCCATCCACCTTCAAATGATATTTCTTTTGAAGCGCCTTTATAGCTGCTATCGTTTGTGGACCATAAGAACCATCAATCTTAAAATCATCGCTAAGAGCTAAAATACTCTTCAATGCATACTGCATCTTTTTTACCTCATCACCTTTCATCCCTGGTTTTAAAGTTTTAGAAGTCAACGTATAAGTTTCAAAAGATTGTGCCACCTCTTTTTCTGAAGTCTTTTCAGCTTGTAAATTTTTAAATACATTAATAAGCTTTTCCTTTGTCTTTGCACCAACGATACCATCTTTTTTCAAAGCATATTTTTCTTGGAACGTTTTTACTGCATTCAAAGTTTTCGTTCCAAAAACACCATCAACAACAAAGTTCTCATCGAGATTCAGTACCTTTTTTAACATTCTTTGAAGAAGACGAACCTCTTCGGCATTTGGATAGGCTATTTTCATTGGATTCTTTGAAAAAGAAACATTGAGATTTTCCTGAGAAAAATTTTGTAAGAGTTCATCATATTTTGCAAAAGCTTGTGTTCTTTCTCCTGCAGAAAAAGGATATACAAAAATTTCGTCAAATTGGTGAAGTGGAATATCTTTAAGATTTTTATCAAAAATTGCTACATAAAAATCATTGATATGAAATTGATCAATCTTATCTAAACAAGGAAAATCATCCAAGAAGAAAAAAACTTCTGTTGGAGATTCTTTTTGTCCAAGAAAGAGCTCAGCTCTTGCTCTCTTCCCTTGTTTTAGAATTTCTTTTATTTGATAAATGCCAAGAGTTGTATTGTCTTTCTTTAAAACCTCTAAAGGTTCTGGGTATTTTACTCCACTAATTTTTTCACAAGCGAGACTAAGAGAAGGAAAAGATAAGAGAAAAAAGAAAAGAATAAAAAAACTTATATGCACAAATTTTGTTTTTTTCATAGCTTTATTATTATACAAAAAAGATATTTTTTTGTTAAGGAAAATGCGCGCGCCGGAGAAAGAGAATAAATTCTCTTTCTCAGCGCGCGCATTTTTTGCATAAGAATCAAAACTATCGCTTTGACCAAGCTGGTCGTTTTCGTGCTTTTTTGAGCCCTGGTTTTTTTCGTTCCTTACTCCTAGGATCTCGCTTCAAATAACCTGCAGATTTAAGTGCAGTACGCAAATCTTCATTATATTTTATGAGTGCCCTTGCTATTCCGTGTCGAATAGCATCTGCTTGTGCAGAAACACCACCACCAGAAACAACAACAGAAACAGAAAAATCATCTTTCGTCTCAACCACTTTAAATGGAGAGCGCACTACATCACGAAACCTTTCAACAGAAAAATATTCATCAAGACTTTTCCCATTAATGAGATAAGTCATTTTTTTATCTGGAGTTATTCTTACTCGAGCTGTAGCACTTTTCCTACGTCCTACTGCTGGAATATATTGTTTTTCTTTTGCCATATACTTCTTATCTATTCGTTAATAATAATATTTTTCATCATAATAGGTCGCAATTTATTATTAGGAAGCATTCCATAAATTGCTTTTTCAAAAACATCACGATATCCTTTCCTTGCGATAAGATGTTTTCTCGTCTCCTTAGTAAGCCCTCCTGGATATCCAGAATAACGCTTATACTCTTTTTTGAGTGCAGCGTCTCCTAAATCAACTTTTGATGCATTGTTAATAATCACTAAAACATTCGGCGCTTTATGTGGTACAAAATCAGGTTCATTCTTCCCCCTCAAAACCGCAGCGATTTCTGATACAAGTCTTCCTAATTTTTTCCCTTCAGCATCAAAAATATATTCTCTTTTTTTCTTTTGATCTGCCATAATACTAACTTACAAATTCGATGATTGCCATAGGACTCCCATCTCCTTTTCTTTGAGGTAATTTGATAATTCTTGTATACCCACCTTCTCGACCTGTAAAACGCGGAGCAATGTCATCAACCAACTTATTAGCAAGATTCTCTTGATTTCCGAGTCTCGATGCAATAGTTCTCCTTGCGTGTAAGTCACCTTTTTTTGCTTTTGTAATAAGCTTCTCTATATAAGGACGAAGTTCTTTCGCACGCGCTTCCGTTGTTTTTATTTTTTCATAGGTAATGAAAGCAACAGCAAGTGAACGGATAAACCCTCTCCTTACATTTGCTTTCCTACCAAATTTTCTATTTTTTCTCCCGTGTCTCATAATACTTTATTCTTTTAAACTTAATTTAAATGTAGCAAGCATTTCTCTTACTTCTTCTAAACTTTTTTTACCAAATCCATCCAACGCTAATAGTTCTGCTTCTGTTTTTTGCACAATTCCCCCAAGAGTTCTGATATTTGCTCGAGTAAGTGCTTTCTCTGTTCTTGGAGAAAAATCCAAAGTATCCACTCTTGTCTTGAATAATTCAACTTTCTCGTCATCCATTTCTTCTTCTGCATCTAATTCCTCTTGATAAGCAGGAGAAGAAAATTCATCTTCCTCATAAGCATGCTCCTCCTCTAATTTCATATCAAGAATTGCTTGAAATTGAGCAATCATAATGCGTAACGCAGATTCAAGAGCTTCTTTTGCACTCAAACTCCCATCCGTCTCTATGTGTAAGCGAAGTAGGTTGTAATCTGTTCTATCACCAACACGCATATTTTCTACTTCATACTTTACCTTTCGAATAGGGCTGAAAACAGCATCTACAAGAATCGTTCCAATCGGAACATTTCTCTCAGCAAAATCTTCCTTTGGAACAAAACCAATTCCTTTTGCAAGAGTAAGTTCAATTTCCAATTCACCCTTTGGGTCTGTAATTTCTGCAATATACTGATCTGGAGTAGTAACAGTTACCTCACCTAAGTCCTCAAAATCATTTGCGCTTACTACTTTTTTCCCTTTTGCATGAAGTTTTATTTTTACTTCATCATCTCCGACAATTGAAAAACGAACTTTTTTAAGGTTTAAAATAATGGTAAGCACATCTTCTCGAATTCCTGAAAGAGCAGAAAACTCGTGATCAGCTCCTTTAATTTTAACCTCAACAATAGAGACCCCAGGAAGTGAAGAGAGAATAATTCTTCTCAATGCGTTGCCTAAAGTATGTCCATAGCCAGGATAGAGTCCTTCAATTTCATAAATTCCCTTAGGTCCATCCTCTTGAATAACTTTTATTTTTTTTGGTAAAACAATGTTTTGATGAAACATAATGTAAACTTTATACTAACCTCTTTTTTAGAAAAAAGAGACGACTAATGCTTTATCGAAAAAAGAAAGAATAATCATTCTTTTTTCGTTATTTTTTAAAGTGTATTCCTTATCGACTATAGAACTCAATAACTGTTTGAAAATCGAAAAATGGATCTGGATTCTTAGGATCAGCAACAACCTCAACACTAAGCTTTTTAGGGTCTATCTTAATCCAAGAAACATGATTTTTCCCTGAAAGCTTCTTCTCTAAATCTGCAAAAACAGTTTTTGTTTTACTACCCTCACGGATAGAGATAACATCACCTTTTTTTACAGAATAAGAAGGAATATCAATCTTTTTACCATTCACAGTAATATGACCATGTGTGGTAAGTTGTCTTGCAAATGCTCTTGTTCCAGCAATTCCGGCACGATATACAAGATTATCTAATCTCCTCTCAAGTAACTCAAAAAGTGTATCTGCAGGAACTGCTCCATACTTTGCTGACGCAAAAGCTTTTTTTACTAAACGAGAAAATTGTTTCTCGGAAACGCCATAAGCAAAACGAATCCGTTGTTTTTGGATAAGGGCAAGTCCATAGTCAGTAGGTCTCCTTGGTCTTCCTGATCGAGCCTTTGCTCTTCTCTGTTCAGCGAGAAGAAATTTTTGAGACTGGGTCTTTTCAAAAACCTGAGAACCTAATCTTCTTGCAATTTTATATTTTTTAATCTTTGCCATAATTTTTATGATTCATTAAACGCGTCGCGCTTTTCTTGGTCGT
>CAZCYC010000014.1:0-8711 GCA_964502915.1 uncultured Candidatus Saccharibacteria bacterium
ATGATAATGATACAAATCTTCAGGAAGGAGAAGATAGCCAAGGAAACTTAGCTACACAAACTCAAGACGAAGCAACTCAAGACGAAAATTCTCATTCAAATTTAGAAGAGAATTCTCAAGAAAATAATTTGCAAGGAGGGGAGACACAAGATATTCAAGATACACAAGAGGATAACTCTCAGAATTTAAATTCTGAAGGAAATAATGATACTCTTTCCTCAGAACCTGAAGAGAATTCACAAGACGTAAACGATGAGAATCTTAGCCAAGATCAAGGAGGTGCACAAGAAGAAACAGAAAATAATTCTGAATCAATATAGAAAATTCTTTGCAAAAAAGGAAAGATATGTTAGGATAAGCGTGTTATGTTATCAAAGAAGAAGAAACAAGACGTTATCGTAAGTGTACAAACTCACGATTCTGACACTGGTTCTCCAGCCGTGCAAATTGCATTGCTTACAGAGCGAATTAAGGAATTGACTGAGCATTTGAAATTGCACAAGAAAGATACGCACTCACGTCGTGGGCTCATCAAGATGGTAGATACACGACGTAAGTTACTACGAAACTTTAAAAATTCTCATTTTGAAGAATATCAAAAATTAATTCAAAAATTGGGACTCAAAAAATAAAAACACCTGAAGCGGTGTTTTTATTTTTTGAGTTTTTTTGCTATGATAAAAGATATGAGCGATGATGATAAAAAAATTGTTTTTAAAAAGAGCGTTGCTTCTGATTTGAGTTCTCAGTCAACACAAACAAAAGAAGAAGTTCAAGATTTAGCATCTTCTTTGGATTTTTCTCATAAAGGAGAGGAAAATCAAGATACTGATATTAGTAAATTACAATCAGAAATAGAGAACCTCATTAAAGAAATTGATGCTGAACATCGTGATGAAGAAAATTTTCTTTCAAAAAAGGATGAATCAAGAGAGGGTTCCCCAGTGCTTTCGGCAGCAAGTGTCGCAATAGAAAAAAAGAAACAAGATCATTCTCAAGAATTAGAAAAAGTAGATACGCTTCATATAGCAAACGAAACACAAACAAAAGAAGAAGAGAAGAATAAAGAAGAGGAGCGAAAAAAGAAAATAGAAGAATTAAAGAAGAGTATTTTTGCGGAAGCAGGGAAAAATCCTGAAGAAGTAGAAAAGAGTCGTAAAAAAGGAATTGAAGAAACGTATTATTCTGATCTTTCTCAGGCAATGGGGGCGAATAAACCAGAAACTGTTGCCGAACTCTTAGAACGTGATCGATTTGAAAAAAAAGAAAAAGAAATACGTTCCCCAAGATCAAAGAAAAATCTTTTTTACATCATTGCTTCACTTATCTTTTTAGCGTTTGCTTTTGGACTCATATATTTTCTCTTTTCTAAGGGAATAAAAAAGAATAAAAATGTTCAATTCATTAAAGAGAAAAAAGTGTCGGCGCTCGTTTATGCAGATAAGGATCTTGGTTTGAATATTACAGATGTAGGAAAGGAAAAATTGAAACAAGCGATACGCAAAGCGAATGAAATGAATCTTGAAAAAGGAGATATTGGTCAGATTTATTATGTAAAAAAGGATAGTTTTGCTAATCTGCGTCGTGTTGGGATTAAGCAAGTTTTTGATCAATCAGGAATTACTCCACCTAAGAAGCTCTACGATAATATTGAGAATCATTTTATGCATGGTGTTTATCGTGCTGATAAAAATTATCCATTCCTCATCCTCAAAGCTATTTCCTATGATCGAGCTTTTGAAGGAATGAAAGAGTGGGAACCAAGCATGGTTGATGATCTTGCTCCCTACCTTAATTTACCAAAAGAAGCAGGAGACAGGAGCCTTCTCGAAGATGGTTTTTCAGATACAATTGTTAAAAATAAAACAGCGAGAATTGTGAGATTCCTCCCTCGGGAAAGGGACAGGAAAGGACTCATTCAAAATCTCAAGGAGATTTTCAAAAAAAAGAAAGCGGAAAATACACAAAGTCAAAATAATGGGAATCTTATAAATGAAAATTCTACGCAGCTTGAGCATTCTCAAAATGATAATGGAGATGAAATTCCCGGATCTCATACAGAGCTTCCTGTAAAAGTTGATGAAAATAATGATGGAAATCTCGTTGCGAGACTCCTTACTTTTGTTGAAGAATTTTTCGATACACCACATCTTGTTTACGCGCAGACAACAAAAAAAGTTAAAAAATGTTTTAAGGTCAAATATACTTGTATGGATTTTGCTGGAGATACGGTGGATTGTACAAAAGATATTTTAGATTGTAATATTGGGCACAAAGATGCTGCGTGTGTAAATGGAAATGATAATATCTTGGTTAGTTCAGAAATTTTAAATAAAGATACCGATCCTATTTATGATTGGTCACCAGAGAAAGCAGATAGTTATGACTACGCTTGTATGGAAGTAGATGATAATGCTGCCTTAAAAGATGATACCTTTATTGATGATGTAAAACAAAATACGAGTGATATTGATTATGTCTGTTATCAAAAAGAACAACGTTGTTATGATAACAAGGGAAATATTGTTCCCTACAACCCAGATGATCTTGATCAAGTATGTTTTGACGTAATCCATAATAATGCAGGAGACCAAGAATTTTCTCTCCATGAATTGAGAAATGCTCATGATGAAGATTATATTTCAGAGCACTATTCTTGTGTTCAAGCTGCTGGCTCAGAGATAGCTGATAATATTGGGGATAATAACCATCAAGGGGAAAATACTATTTGTTTTCCAAGCCATTGGGAATGTTTTGATGCTGAAGGAAAAGATGCTCCCTATAACCCAAATGATACGAGTTTAACTTGTCATAAAATTATTGACGACATGGCTCCACCGGTAATTGGAGGAATTCCCGATTCTGAAAAGGATAATTATATCTGTAATGAGTATCATCCTGAAGAGAAAGTGATGAATTCACGAAAAGATTTTGCTTGGGTCGGAGATTTATTTGAAAACCTTTGTTATCCAAGCACATGGGTTTGTGTGAATTATGAAGGACATGTGGTAAGAGGGAAAAATCCATCAGAGCGAGAAGACCCAGATTATTATTGTCGTAAGGAAATAGATTATGCAAAAGTTCTTTCCGGTGATATTAAAGGTGTTGCAACTGTTCCTTATGGAGAGGAAGATAATTATCTTTGTCCAGGTTATCTTGATAGCGGAAATGGATTAAAAGGAGGGCTTCTCGTATATCCAGGAAAACCAATCAAAAAGGGAAGTACATTAGGTATTGTGAGAATGGTGCAGGAAATTTTTGTTGACCTTGGTATTATGAATCCGCTTTCGGCAAGTGGAGAACTCGATTTACTCACCCAAGGAGACATTATTCACTTTCAAAATGTCAATGACCTTGCTCAAACAGGGGTGCTTGACGAAGCAACACTTAATTTACTCAATGGAATTCTTTCTGGTTATCATAGCCTCTTTGGAGGATCTCAAGCCGCACTTATTAATGATTACTTCTTGCCTGAAAAACAAATTGGTTTAGGGACATATAGTCAAGATGTTCAGAACATGCAAGTCGTTCTCTTCGCAGAAGGTTATCCTGTTGGACAAATAAATGGAGTTTTTGATCAGAATCTCTGGGATGCTTTACAAGAATATGCGAAGGATCATAATCTTCCACCGTTAGATGATACGAGTCGTGTTGTAAGTCCTGAGATTCTTGAGTCTCTTAATCGAACCATTAAAGAAAAAGGCTATCTTGGTTCTGGTTATATTATGAATGGAAATGGAGTTCTGGTTGGATCAGGAGTTTTGAAAGGGAAAAAGGGGCCAGGAGAAACTGGTTTTGAAATCAATACTGCTGAAGCAGCTGATGAAAGCTTAAGAGAGGGAGAACCTGTGCTCATTTATACTTTTCTCGATGAACATACCATTCTCATTGCGCGTGATGAAGTTGTTATTCCTGAGATTATTAAACGAATGGCGATGAATGATATTTTTAATAAAGTAGAAAACAAGGCAGAATAGTCTTGTTTTTTCTTTGTGCTATAATAATCTCATGCAAATAGAAGAACAAAAGAACATTTTAGAAAAGGAGCTTCGTCATATTGAAGCAGAACTTCATCATTTAGGGAGAGAACTTGATGATGAGGGGAATTGGGTCGTTCGTGTTCAGCTTCCTAAAGAAGAGCGCATTGACCCGCTTGATGACGCAAATCTTACTGAGGAAGTAAAAGATGAAATAGCTGTTTTGGAAGTCTTTATAAAAAGATATGAACAGGTAAAAAAAGCTCTCACTGCAATTGATCATGGAAAGTATGGAATATGTGAGTTATGTGGAACCCCTATTAGTGAAGAGAGACTTAAAGCGAACCCTTCTGCAACGACTTGTATAAATTGTGCAGAATAATTTTTTTGATATGAATTTCAAAAGAAAATTTCATCGTAGTTTTGAGATAATTCAAGAGGAAGGTCCGAAGATTTTTTTTAAGAAATTAATGAATATTCTCTTGAGAAAATATTGTAAGCTTTATGCTAAGAATTTTTTTGAGAAAAAAGGGTTCGACTATCTTTCCGAAGGAACTCAAAAGGTGGTTTATAGACGTAAAGAATATGTTGCAGCTTTTATTCCTAAGGATTATTTTCCTTTAGAGAGCAAAATTTCTCTTGTTGAAAAAATGAGAAAATCACGAGAGTGGTATCGAAAACATTTTGGTGAGAAGTATTTGAATAGGGAAAAAATTTTTGAAAAAAGAAACTTGCTTATTTGGATGCAGGAATATAAAAAATTTCAAGAAAAAGATTTATTTTTTGATATTGTTGAGAATAAAGAAAAAATTATTTCTTTTTTTCAAAAAAGAGATGATCTGAAAGAAGATCTTATCTCACTTTTTGAGAAGATACTTGAAGTATATTATGAAAAAGGACTTGTTCCAGATTTTTTTAATTCGTGTACTTCAGATGAAAATCCGGCTAATTTTTATTTGACTGAAGATAATCAGTTAGTATTTATTGATAGTCATACTGTAAAATCTGATAGAAGGAAAATGAGTCAAGATGATTGTTATTTTTGTGACCAAATTTCTCAGGCCAATGAACCATATCTTGATTCACTTTTATTAGCAATTAAAACTATTGTTGAACAACTGAAAGAAACCAAGAAGAGAGAAGAAATTTCTTCATAAAAAACCTTTTCTTTTTCTTCTTAAAAAATGTTATCATAGTAGAGTATGAAGTTTTCTCAAGTCTATGCAGCGCAACCAGATAAGCTTTCAGGTTCTATTGTTTCTGTTGAGGTAGATATTTCACGTGGACTTCACTCCTTTTCTATTGTAGGGATGGCTTCAAAGGCGGTGGATGAAGCAAAGGATAGGGTTAATGCTGCAATTAAAAATGCTGGTTATGAGCCACCTAAGGCAAAAAATGAAAAGCTCGTTATTTCTCTTGCTCCAGCTGAGCTGAAAAAAGATGGGGCTTACTATGATCTTGCAATAGCGCTTGGATATTTGCTTTCTGCAGGAGAACTTGATTTTAATCCTGAGAAAAAATTATTTCTTGGTGAGCTTTCTCTTGATGGAACAGTGAAGCCTCTTCGTGGCATTCTCCCTATTGTGCAAAAAGCGAAAGAAGCAGGTTTTGAGGAAGTTTATCTTCCCACTGAAAATGCAGTAGAAGCTGCGCTTGTTGAGGGAATAAAAGTTTATCCTACTGATTCTCTTCAAAAGATTATTTTGCATTTAAGAACGACAGATGAGGGAGCTTCTTTTTCACTTCCATTACAAGAGGCAACTAAAATTGAAATTTTTGAAAAGGATTTTCCTGTTGATTTTTCTGATGTGAAAGGACAAGAAATGGTGAAGCGTGGATTAGAGATTGCAGCAGCCGGCGGACACAATGTGGCGATGTTCGGGCCTCCGGGAACAGGAAAAACAATGCTTGCTCGAGCCTTTGCGTCTATTCTTCCACCATTGAGTCGTGAAGAGATTTTGGAAATTACCGGTATTCATTCCATTGCTGGAAATTTAGCGAAAAATGAAATACTTACGCATCCTCCGGTTCGTTCTCCACATCATACTTCAAGTTATGTAGCAATCATTGGGGGAGGGACACATCCTAAGCCTGGAGAAGTAACGCTTGCGCACCGAGGAGTGCTTTTTCTCGATGAGTTTCCCGAGTTTGACCGCAAAGTTTTAGAATCTCTTCGACAACCACTGGAAGATAGAAAGGTGAGTATTTCACGTGCTCAAGGGAGTGTTATTTTTCCTGCTTCTTTCATTCTTCTTGCTGCAATGAATCCTTGCCCTTGTGGTTTTTATGGGTCTGAACTAAAGGCTTGCACGTGTTCTCCATATGAGATACAGCGTTATCAAAAGAAAATATCGGGTCCTATTATTGATCGGATTGATATTTGGCTTCCTGTGGAGCACGTTGATTATGAAAAGCTTTCAGAAAAGCCTGAAAAGAGAGAGAAATTATCCCCACTCATTCGCGAGCGTGTGGAACAAGCACGAGCATTTTCTTTTCAGAGAAAAGGTAAAAAAGTTTTGAATCGAGAAATGAACGCTCGTGAAGTTCAAAATGAAGATTTAAGTCCTGAGGTGAAGCAAATTCTCACAAAATCAGCTGAGACAATGCAGCTTTCTCCGCGTGCCTATCATCGGGTTATTAAGTTAGCACGCACGATTGCAGATATGGAGGCTCATGAAAAAATTCAAGTTGAACATATTTTAGAGGCTTTGCAGTATCGCCCACAAAGTTTTCAGTTTTAGTTAGGGTTTTTGTTGAAAAATGTGGCGGAGGCAAAGCCTCCGCCACATTTTTCTTTAAGAGATATAAAAAACAAAGCATTTTCATTGAAAACGCTTTGTTTTTTACCTAAAGAGATTATTTGGATTTACTTTTTGTCCATTTGCTTTAATAATTTCAAAGTGAACATGAGGTCCCGTTGAGCGTCCGGTGTTTCCCATGATAGCAATTTTTTGACCTTGTTTCACCTTAGTTCCTTGGGCAACGAGAATGCGTTTTGCGTGTCCATAAAGCGTGAATGTTCCATTCGGATGTTGAATTTTTATATGGTTTCCATAACCGCCACCGCAACGACTTCTTCCAGAATTGTTTGTGCAGTAATTTACTACTTTTACAACAACTCCATCGTGAGCAGCAACAATAGGGGTTCCTATTCTATTTGCAAAATCAATTCCAAAATGGTAGCTATGTCCTTTCAAACGTCTTGGCCCGAACCACGAGGAAATTCTTCCTTGTGCTGGGCGAATATAATACCCTTTTTGAGCATTTCCTCCTACACTTCTTTTACTTCGGACATACGTTTTCGTTTTCGTTTTCGTTATTGGAGAACTGATGACTCCATTTGGAATGATAATTTTTTCCCCAATACGAAGTCCTGCGTTGTTTTGAATACCATTATAGATACTAATGTCTTCTATATTTACTTGGTATCGTTTCGCCAGTTTTGCTAAGGTATCTCCCTTTTTAATAATGTGACTTACTCCTGTTACAGGAAGAATTTTAAGTTCTTGCCCAATTTTTAGTTGAGATCCTTTGAGTTTATTTTCCCATTTAATGGTATTTACAGAAATACCAAAATTTTCTGCAATTTCTGAGAGTGTATCTCCTTTTTGGACGATGTAAGTTATAATTCCATTTTTGTCTTTTTTAATTTCCCTATTTTTCTTCGTCCCAGAAAAAACTCCAGTAGAAGCAACGAGCACATCGTTCCCTTCTTGATCGTATTCTGGACCACCAATACCACCCTTAGGGACAATAATGGCAAAAGGAACACTCATAAGCTCCATATTTTGAGATTTCGTTTTTTCTACTTTCATTTCTTTTTCAAGAGAATGTGAAATTTGAGAAGATAAAAACATTGCTGTGAGTCCTCCAATAAGGATCAGAAAACTGAATTGTTTTATCATAGTAGGATATGTCACAATACGTCTTGCGTATTGATCTTGAGCAGTATCTTTGATAAGCCTTCTTTTGAGAAAGTAACTTTTCTCTCTTTACTCCAATTATGATAGCAAAAAAGAAGAAAAAGAGTATTGACAAATATTTTTATATATGCTATATAATACGTATCTCAGAATATCTTGCGTTGTGAGTTTTTCTTTATTCATGTATATTTAAAATACTGAATAAAGGAAGTTGGTTGTTATTTTATTAAGACAAGGTTTAATGATAGGCTTTTATTCATTTTAATTAATCGAAGTAAAAATTATGGATAATTTTAATAAACAATATAGACAAAATCTTGCTGAGAAACTTAAAGCAATGAGAAAAGCAGGTAAAGGCGATGAAGCTCGAAAGTTTCTTGACGAAGAGCAAAAAGGAGGAGCTTTCTATAGGGAAGCAAAGGCTGATCATCTTAAAGAGGCTTACGAACTTCGTCGTCAAAAGCTTAAGGAAAAACTTGAATTATTGAAAGAACGAGCAGAAAAATATGGTATTGAAATAGAAATTAAGGATCTTAAATCTGAAAAACAAGACAGCAAAGAAAAGATTCAAGATGAATTAAAACAGGTAAAAGAATATGCAAAAAAATATGGATATAAAATTGTAGAAAATAGTGGTAGTGAAAATAGTGGTAGTGAGAAGAAAAAAGAAGAAGATCTCAGTGATAAAAAAGGAAAAGAAAAATCTTTTTCTGAGAACGAACTTTCAATAGAAAGTATTAAAAATATTGAAAAAATCAAGAAGGATTTGATGGAATATTTAGAAAAACATTTTCCTCAGGCAAGTGACATT
>CAZCYC010000015.1:0-8582 GCA_964502915.1 uncultured Candidatus Saccharibacteria bacterium
ATTCCCGAACATTCAATATGCCAACCAGGGAAGCCATGACCCCAAGGTGAGTTCCAACCATTCTTTTCATCAAATTTCCAAAGAGCAAAATCTGCATAGAATTTTTTTTCATCGTTTGCACTAATGCGTGCTTTAATATCATCATCAAGATTAAGCCCGCCCAGCTTTCCGTAGTCTTTCATTTTTTGTGTATCAAAATAGATGCCGTCCGAAGTTCGATAGGTATATCCTTTTGTTTCTAATTTTTTGATAATAGCAATATCTTGATCAATGTGTTGAGAGGCTCGTGGAAGATGATGTGGTTTTTTAATGTTAAAATCTTCAAGGTCTTGAATAAATGCTTCTGCATAGAAATTTGCAATTTTGAGCATATTATCTAAGTTGATTTCCATTCCGTGCCGTTTGAGTGCTTTGGTCATTTTATCATTCCCTTCATCTCCATCAGAAACGAGATGTCCTACATCAGTGATATTCATTACCTGTGATACTTCATAGTCAAGATATTCAAAAGTTCTTCGAATAATATCAGCCATAAAAAAGGATCGAAGGTTTCCTATATGGATATAGTCATATACGGTTGGGCCACAATGATACATGGAGACTTTTCCTTCTTGGAGAGGTTTAAAGATTTCTTTTTCCTTTGTTAAAGAATTATATATACGCATAAGATGCATTATAAGAAAATAGGGAAAGATACAAGGGTTCATAGCTTGTGGAGTTTTTTGAGAAAGTGTGTAGTATATGAGAAATATGGCAATTATTATTAAAACAAAAGAGCAGATTGAAAAATTACGAGTAGCAGGGAAAATTCATGCAGAAATCCTCAAAAAACTTGAAGCCTTTGCTGAGCCTGGTATGTCCACAAAAGATTTAGATCGCGAAGCTGAGCGTCTCGTTAGAATGATGGGGGCGGAGCCAGCATTTCTTGCTTATCGTCCAGAGCCAACGTACCCACCTTATCCGGCGAGTCTCTGTGTTTCAGTTAATCAAGTGGTCGTACATGGTATTCCAAGCGAAGAAGAAATTCTCAAAGAAGGGGACATTGTTTCTATTGATTTTGGAGTAAAATATCAAGGAGTTTATACCGATGCAGCACGAACTTTTTTTCTTGCTAATGTGAGCCAAAAGGCCAAACAACTAATTTTTGATACTTATGAAGCACTCGATCATGGTATTGCAGCGGCTCAATTAGGAAATACCATTGGCGACATTGGTTATGCAGTTGAGTCTTTCAATCACGGGAGATATGGAAATGTTCGCGAGCTTGCAGGGCATGGAGTAGGGGTAGAAATTCACGAGGACCCTTATGTTCCTAACTATGGAAAACCGGGGCAAGGAGCAGTTTTACGAGAAGGGATGGTGCTTGCTATTGAACCTATGTTTACTCTAGGAAGTTCTGCTGTGCACTTTCACGATGATTTTTATACAGTGAGTACTTCAGATGGATCACTCAGTGCTCATGTTGAAGATACTATCTTGATAACTAAGGATGGTCCAGAGATATTAACGAGATAGTTATGTAACTTGAAAAGGCGGAAAAGCTTTGCTTTTCCGCCTTTTCTCATTATTCAAAATGAATTTGATATTTTTTCTCTTTGAGTTTTTTCGCAATTTCTGGAAAATTTTCAAGCTCAGGATCGTTTTCAATAATTGTTTTTGCTTCTTCTCTTGCAAATTCTACCATTTTAATATTTTTTAATGCTTCCATGGCGAGATCAGAAATTCCCCATTGCTTTGTTCCGGCGAGATCTCCGGCACCTCTTTGTGCAAGGTCTAATTCAGCGAGTTCAAAACCATTTTTTGCTGAAACAAAGGCTTTTAGGCGATCTTTTGTTTTCTTTGTCTTAGAATCAGCAAAGAGGTAACAAAAAGCTTGATGTTCTGATCGCATCACACGCCCTCTGAGTTGGTGAAGCTGAGCAAGGCCAAAACGTTCTGCACCTTCAATGATAATGCTGGTAGCATTAGGAACATTTACTCCAACTTCTACTACGGAAGTAGAAACGAGAATATCTATTTCTCCACGATAAAATGATTGCATAATTTTTTCTTTTTCCTCCTTCTTCATTTTTGAGTGCATTGTTGCTATTTTTGCATCTGGAAAAATATTTTTTTTGAGTCGCTTTGCTTCACTTATAACAGATTTCACCTGGAGTGCTTGTTTTTTTTCTGGGTCTGGATCATCAATCCGTGGACAAATAACATAAGCTTGCCTTCCTTCCTTGAGTCTTTCATGAATTGCCTCATAAATCTTTTCACGTGATTTTTCATCAGGAGGAACAATTTCAGTTTTCACCGCTTTTCTTCCCTTTGGCATTCCTTCTAAGACGGAAATATCCAAGTCTCCATAGAGGGTAAGCGCAAGTGTTCGCGGAATAGGGGTTGCCGTCATAGAAAGATAATGAGGCATACGTTCATCTTTTTGGGAAAGCTGCATTCTTTGGCGAGTTCCAAAGCGATGTTGTTCATCAATAATAACTAATGCTAAATTTTTGAACTTTATTTTTTTTTGAATGAGAGCGTGAGTTCCTATTACGATAGGGATCTCTCCATTTGCAATCCATTTGAGGACCTGTGTTTTTGAAATTTTTGTCCATTGTTTTTTATCTACTTTCGATGGAAATTTTTTTGCTCCTGATCCTGTGATGAGAGCTATAGATATCCCTGTCCCTTCAAAATATTGAATAAAGTTTTCAAAGAGTTGGGAAGCTAAGACTTCTGTTGGTGCCATATAGGCGACTTGAAGCCTTCCAAAATTATTAGCAATAGCATTTTTTTGAACTTTATTTTGTATGACTGCGTGTGAACTGACTGCAGCGACGAATGTTTTTCCTGATCCAACATCTCCTTCGAGTAATCGGGTCATTGCTTTATCTCCGTTCATATCTTGGAGAATCGATTCAATAGCATTTTTTTGTCCTTGTGTTGGGGTGAAGGGAAAACGTTCAATGAATGCTTTTTCTTTTTTCTTATCTCGTTGGATGCGATAGGAAAAATTTTTTTGGTAACGGAGTTTTTGTTGTTGGTTTTGGATTTGAATAAAGAAAATTTCTTCAAAAGCAAACCTCTTTCTTGCCGCTTCCGCTTTTTTTTCGTGATTAGGAAAATGGATCCATACGAGTGCCGTTTGTATTTGAGGGAGCTTATATTTTTCTAAAAGATAGTAAGGGAGTGTTTCCTCTATTTGAGCAAAAGCTTCACTCTGCATAATTTTAAGTATTTTATGGTAAATCCATTGACTACGAATTCCACGACTTTCTCGGTAAACGGGATAAGCAAAAAAATTATGAGTTTTTTTGTCATTTTGAAAAAGAGAAGGGTGTCGATCGATGGGGAAATCTTTTATTTTTTCAATTTCTGGGTTAATGAGTGTTTTTTCTCCATTTTTTTCACTAATTTTTCCAATGAGTCGCACTTTTTGTCCCTCATGAAATGTTTTAGCGATAAAAGCTTGATGGAACCAGAGAATTTTTATTTTATCTCCATGAATATCTTTAAGGATAGCTTCACTCATAGGAATATTGCTACGATATGTTTTTTTTACTTTTATCTTTTGAATTTCTCCCAGAATGCTCGCTCTCTCCCCGTCTCGAGTTTCTCGAATATTTTTTACTGAACTTATGTTTCCATAACGACTTGGAAAAAAGAAGAGGAGGTCTCGGAGCGTTTCAAGTCCAAGGCGTTTGAGTGCCTTCTTTTGTCCTTCGCTCGTGCGAAAGGTTTTAGTAATTTTTTGATCAAGCGATTGGATTTCCATACAGAGAGTATAACAGAGAAGGAAGCTTTTTGTAGATTTTATTGCATTTTTAGTTTTAAAAAACTTTCATTTTTTTAAAAAAAACTTTTTATGTTACAATGCTTGGTATGTCAGAGTATCAAAATAATGCTATTTTTTGGGTGGAACTTGCTAAGATACAAGCTAATCCATTTCAGCCAAGAAAAGAATTTAACCAAGCGGCTCTTGAGGATTTAGCTGATTCGATTCGTCAATATGGAGTGTTGCAACCACTCGTTGTGGTAAGAAAAGAGGAGGAGACAGAAAACGGAGGAATGAGAGTGTATTATGAACTCATTGCGGGAGAACGGAGACTTCGTGCTGCGAAAATTGCTGGGTTAAAACAGGTTCCTGTTATCATTCGTAAAGATATTGATAATAATGTAAAACTTGAACTTGCAATTATTGAAAACTTACAGAGAGAAGATTTGAGCCCTATTGAGAGAGCGCGTGCTTTTGAACAGCTTCATCGAGAATTTGGACTTACGCATGCACAAATAGGAAAGAAAATGGGGAAGAGTAGGGTTTATGTTTCTAATACACTCAGATTACTTTCGCTTCCAGAAGAAATACAACAAGGGCTCATGGATGGGAGAATTACAGAAGGGCATACTCGTCCACTCTTGATGCTTTCTGACAAACCGGAAGAACAAGCGACACTCTATAAAGAAATTACTCTCAAGCGCCTTTCGGTAAGAGCTACAGAAAAAATTGCGAGGAGCATTGCTCAGGATAAAGTGCGTAAGCAGAAATTTATTCGTGATCCTAAAATTCGAGATTACGAAAAACGCCTTTCAGAAAATTTAGGCACACGTGTACAAATTGAACCAAAAGAAACTGGTGGAAGAATTACTATTGATTATTTTTCTGTTTCTGATTTAGAGAAAATTCTTGAGTCTATTAAAAAGATAGAACACGAGAAAGGAGAGAATATGATGGAAGATTTTCTCTATACACAAAATTTAGTTAGAAAAACCGATGCTTCTCAACAACAAAATTTTGAAGAGGGGAAAAGTGGGCTGTGGAATGAAGCATCAAAACGCTCTTTTGAAAAAGATTTTGTTCCAGAAGAAACTAATTCTGATACAGAAAGATTAAATACATTTACTCCTCTTGAAAAAAATGAATTCAAGCAAGATGATGCTCAGTTTATTACAGCCTCGCCGTCTGAGGAAGAGTTGGGCAGTAGAGGGAAAAGAGATGAATATTTTTCTTCTCCAATACAAAGAGATGAAAAAGAACTTCGTTCTTCTTTTGAAAATCAAGAGGCAGAATCATATTTTGACCCAAAGGAAAAAGAAAGTGATTTCACTTCGCTAGCAGAGGAAATTGAGACAGAAGACGGAGAAGGCAGAGCCTCTCTTATAGGAGGACAGAGAGAAAATTATATGTTTCATTATGGGGACGAAAATGCTTTCAGCGATAATGAAAGATTTTCTCAGTCTCAAGTAGATGAAAAAGCTTCTTCTCTTGAAACTTTTCCACAGCAACAGCTTCAGGAAAATCATCAAATTCTCTCTGAGAGAAGAGGGAAAGATTTTGGAGAAGAAAATGGAGCTTATCCCCCTAATTTTTATCGAGAT
The DNA here is from genome assembly GCA_964502915.1 of uncultured Candidatus Saccharibacteria bacterium. Taxonomy (GTDB): domain Bacteria; phylum Patescibacteriota; class Minisyncoccia; order Phycocordibacterales; family UBA1006; genus UBA1006. The sequence continues at coordinate 5,359 of CAZCYC010000015.1, forward strand.
GATCGTTTTGAAACTAATCGCGATTTTAGTCCTGAAAGAGAAGATTATTCTCCACAAGATTCCTATCGTGGTCCGTATACAGAAAGATATCGTGACTTTTCTTCTCTTCATAATGAAGTTCCATTTGAACAAAATGATTACTCCAACCAAGGGAATAATAGGAGCGATTTTGATACACAAACATATTCATCAGATGAATATCCACAAAAGCAAGGGCAACAACAAGGACAACAAAAGAAACGTGGTTTTTTTGGGAGATTTTTTTAATCTCGTATAAAAAAGAGAAGGAGTTTCCTTCTCTTTTTTAACCAAAGAATCGTTTGATAATACCGTCATCTTTTGTTGCTTGGAGGATATGTTTTTTGGCGACACTTGTTTTTACATAGTCAAGCCATTTACGTGAAGGTTTTGATTTTTTGTTCGTAATAATCTCAACAATATCACTATTTTTGAGTTTTGTTTTAAGTGCTGAGTGCTTCCCATTAATTTTTGCTGCTTGTGCTTTATTCCCTATTTCACTATGTATAGCGTAGGCAAAGTCTAGTGCAGATGCCCCTTGAGGGAGATCAATGACATCTCCTTCTGGGGTAAAAACAAAGATTCTAAAATCAAGAAAATCACTTTTGAGTTGGGTGATGAATTTTGATTCATCTTGGATTGATTTTAAATCCTCAAGCCAGTCCACTTCTCCATGTTTATAAATGTGATGTGCTGCAAGTCCGTATTCAGCATATTCATGCATTTCTTTGGTGCGTATTTGAATTTCTGCAATACCACCATCCCCTGTAAAAATAGTGGTGTGGATTGATTGGTATCCATTCACCTTTGGGAGAGCAATATAGTCTTTAATTCTCCCTGGAAAAGGTCGCCATTTAGAATGGATTACTCCGAGTGTTTTATAGCAGTCTTCTATTTCTGGGAGGATAACTCGTAGCGCTACGATATCATAAATTTTATCTATATCCATTTTTTTTCTCTTGAGCTTTTTCCAGAGACTATAAATTCCTTTTACTCGAGAGTGAATTTCTATTGGTTCAATATGATGTTCTGCCAGTTCCACCTTGAGATTTCTCCAAACTTTTTCAAGGTATTTTTCATCTGTTTTTTTTCGCTTATTGAGAAGTTCTATGGTCATTTTATATTCCTTAGGATAAGCATATGGAAAAGCGTGATCTTCAAGCTCTTTTGCAATTCTGTTCATTCCCAAGCGAAATGCAAGTGGGCTATAAATCTCAATGGTTTCTAGGGCTATGCGCTGTTGTTTTTCTTTTTTCACAAATTCAAGTGTTTTGATGTTGTGGAGCCTATCACAAAGTTTAATAGCAACGACACGAAAATCTTTTGCTACGGCAATAAAAAATTTTTGGAGTGATTTTATATGGCGTTCTCTCCCTTTATATTTGAGACTTCCTAATTTAGTAACCCCATGTACGAGGAAGGCAATTTCTTCTCCAAATTCTTTTTTAATATCTTCTTCTGTCACAGGAGTATCCTCAACGGTGTCATGGAGAAAACCTGCCGCAATAGTTGTTGCATCAAAACCAAATTGAGCTAAATTTTTAGCTGTTTCAAAGGTATGATAAAAATAAGGTTCCCCACTTGCTCTTTTTTGTCCGGCATGTGCTTTTTGAGAAAATTCGTATGCTTTTTTGAGAAGTTTTTGTTCTTTCTCTTGAGGCGCCTTTTTCATGAGCTTGAAAATTTCTTGAATGTTTTTTTCTTTAGTTTTCTCTTGTTTTTGCATATTTCACATCATAGCACTTCTCATAAAGAGTACAATTTTTGCTTTGTGCCTTTTTGAATTTGCAATTTTTAAAAAATATATTTAATATAAAAATGTTCAATAATAATAATAATTGAAACTTAGGTTTTGCTTATGAAGAATATAATTATTGCTATTTTATTTTTTGTTGTTTTATTATTTGGATCCATTTTATTTGGAGTATTAAAAATTGATTCTCATGGTTTTTATTTAAAAATAAATGGTTCAAATTTCCATGTAAATTTTGAACGAGAAAATCAAAGAGATAGAGAGATTGTACTTAATGATAATAAAAATAAAGTAGAAGTAGAGCAAGAAAGTAGGCAAGGGCAAGGAAGAGATACTGAAAATTCTGATTTTTCTGAAGAAAATGCTCGTGAAAATGAAGACATTAACACAGAACTTCCTCATAATAATGGGGAAGCAACGAGCGATGAAAAAATAAAGCTTAATACAGAATTTATAACGGAAACTAAAACAAATTTTGTTTTGCCATCAGGCGTTCATACAGAAAATAATCAAACAGAAAATAATCAAAATGAAGCAAAGGATGAATTAATGAGTCCAAGTGATATTTTTAATAAGGCGCAGTTTATTTGTAAACCGCCTATCGTAGAAGCATATACATTGCGTGGTTATTCTTATGATTATTCTTGGTTTGGGACTCAAGATATCAATGTTAGTGTTGAAACTGTTTATGCCCCACAGGTTTATCAAAACTTCTCAAGGTGTAAAAAAGATCCACTCGCATGGACAAATAATAAATTTGCACGAATTCTTCGAGTAACAAATCATGAAAAAAATAAAAAGGTTCGTGTTGGTTTCTCTTATCTTGGTGAAAGAAAAATGTCGATGGATTTATTTTTTGATGTTTATGATGACGAAGGACAAAAGACAAAGCCTATTATTTACCCAAAGAAGAGTATCTATCTTATTCCCAAAGCTGGACTTTGTTACGGAGGAACATCAGGAGGCCCTCACCAGATAGAGATTTTTCTTGGGGATGATTATATCAAAAGTAAAAAAATCAAGTTCGCTTTTCCTACAAATAATCAAGTTACACGAATACTTCATGTGGATTCACAATTACCATGTATAAAAAATGATAGAGCTGGAATTTGGCGTTATAAGTATGAACTTGAAGGACCTACGAAAGGAGAAGATATCTACAATTCTAAAATGAAGATGTTGGCAAAATATTGTGTTCAAAATCCATAATTTGATTTTTGCTCAATTTACATTGAGTTTTAATTAAACCATTATTTTTTGTTATATTTTTTTGTTTTTGTATAATGATTGTATGTCTTTAAGTTTTAGAAGAAAAATAAATCATTTATAACGAGATGAGGCTTTTTAAGTCTCTTTTTATTTTTTATTTTTTATTTATGCTAGTAAAAACTATACAAAACAAAGTTATGAGAAAAACGAAAAATAAGAAAAGAAAATATATTTTTGTTTTAGG
>CAZCYC010000016.1:0-8535 GCA_964502915.1 uncultured Candidatus Saccharibacteria bacterium
CTTCATTATTGTCACAAAGCATGGAGTGGACAAAAGAAGGTGAAATATTGCATTATACCCTCGATACAAGTGGGAAGAAGGTGACATTTCGTTTCCTTCTCACTGGAAACAAGACCCCCTTTCAAATTACAAAATCCAACCCCTATATCATAGAAATAGAAATAGGGAAATTGGATACTAAAGAGAAAAGGGAGTTTGTGAAAAAATCCTTTGCAAGGAAAGTGAGAGAAGAGAGAAAAGGATTTAGAAACGAATCCTTTGTTGTTGAAGTTGCAAAGGAATTTGCAAAGAATAATCATTTTGATTTCTTTGCAAATAAGGAGCTTGATAAGCATGGAGTTGATTTTGTTCTCAGAAATCAGAGAACAAGAGAAGAATTTTACTTCCAAGTAAAATCTTCTTGGAATTTTGTAAGAAAAGCTATCAAGCTTGGTAGAGATAATTATAATGGAAAAAAAATTATTTTCCTTATAAGTAACAAGAATAATAGAAATAAAAAGTTTTTTTACAATCTCATAAAGAAGAACGTAAAAAAACAAAAATATAGGAGATAACACTTTACTCTTTTTTGTCTTTCAATAGACTGAACGAGTAGAGTGTTTTTTATGTTTTTTCAAAAGAAAAAAAAGAAGAGGGTTTTTGTGGGGATGTCTGGTGGTGTTGATTCTTCTGTTTCCGCTGCACTGTTAAAAAAACAGGGTTATGAAGTCATTGGGGTATTCATTCGCACTTGGCAACCTGATTGGATTGAATGCACATGGAGGGCAGAACGACGTGATGCTATGCGAGTTTGTGCTCATTTAGATATTCCTTTTGTGGAACTTGATTTAGAAAAGGAATATAAAGAAGGCGTTGCGGATTATATGATTGCAGAATATCGTAGAGGACGAACCCCCAACCCCGATGTGATGTGTAATCGCGAAGTGAAATTTGGTGGTTTTTTGCAATGGGCTTTACAACATGAGGCAGATTATCTTGCCACAGGTCATTATGTTGGGAGAAAAGATTTAGAAAATGGAAAGGTAACTATGCTTCGTGGAAGGGATAAAAATAAAGACCAATCTTATTTTCTATGGACCTTAGAACAAAGACAACTGAAACACATTTTATTTCCCGTGGGTGATTTAGAAAAAAAAGAGGTGCGGAAGCTTGCGAAGAAATATGATATTCCCGTTGCGCAAAAAAAAGATTCTCAAGGAATTTGTTTTATTGGTGAAATTGATATGAAAGATTTTCTTGCTCATTATATTCAAGAAGAAAAAGGAGAAGTGCTTAATGAGAACGGGGAGGTAATTGGGGAGCATCGTGGAAACCTCTTTTATACTATTGGTGAGCGGCGCGGTTTTTCTATTTTTCCTCAGTATAAAGGGACGCATGATAAACCTTATTATGTTATTGGAAAAGATATGCAAAAAAACACCATTACCGTCTCTCAAAATCCACAAGATTTTTCTGCTCAAAAGCAAGAAGTTCTATTAGAAAACATTGTTGATAATCAGGGAATTTTTCAGGAAGAAATGGAATTAGAAGCACAAATTCGTTATCGAGGGGAAGTAAAGAAAGTGAAAATTCTTCATTACGACAAAGAAAAAAAGGAAATGAAAATTTATTTTTTCAACGCAGATGCATCGTTGGCTTCAGGACAATCAGTAGTTTTTTATGATAAAGATATGTGTCTTGGTGGTGGAATAGCCATTTAAATAAAAAAAAGAGATTTTCTTCTTTTTATAAGAAAAAAACATTTCTTTGAGAAATGTTTTTTTTCTATATAATAAATAGGTATGATTAGTAATTATGAAATAATTTTACGTTTAGTTCTTGCTCTTTTTCTTGGTGCGCTTTTGGGTATTGAGAGAATTCGAGCAGGGAAAAATGCTGGCTTGAGAACTTTTGCATTGGTTTCTATGGGCTCAGCACTCTTTATGATCGTTTCTGAACTTGTTGCAAATCGCTATGGGCTCATGCAAAGCCCTACAATTCGTGTTGATGCTGTTCGTATTGCTTCGGGTCTTGTGGAAGGTATTGGATTTCTTGGAGCAGGAATGATTCTTTTTCAAAAGGATCACATCGCAAACCTCACAACCGCTGCTGGAGTTTGGGTATCAGCTGCCATTGGTATGTCGGTAGGATATGGGCTCTATCTTCCAGCTCTCACTACCACTCTTTTAGTGGTGTTCACCTTTACAATTATGTGGAATATTGAGCATAAATTAAAGATTTTTTTTGGGGTGAAGGAAAATAAAGATTTTCTCAAAGGAAAAGAAGTTCAGAGAAAAAGAGTTGAATAGTATGATTTCTCTTTCTTTTTTATTTATCCTCATTTTCCTTGGTTTAGCTGTAGGTTTTATTGGTGGCTATGCTGGTATTGGTGGGGCCCCACTGATGCTTGCTTTCTTGGTGCTCGTATTAGGTATTCCTCAGCTTTCTGCTCAAGGTATTGTTCTTACCATGATGCTTGGTCCTATGAGTTTGCTTGGTTTGTTAGCACTTAAAGAAGAACTAAAAAAGCAGAAGAAAAGTATTTTCTTTGGAGTGCTTGCTTATGCATTCTTTTCTTATTTTGGTGCAGTTTTAGCTTTTCGTTTTGGGGAGTTTCATTTACGTCAAGCTTTCGCATTTTTTCTTGTTCTTGTGGCTCTTTTAGAGTTTCTTCCAGATCATTTTTTTACCAAAGGGAAGGCAGTAGAAAATATTGCTCCTGTTTGGATTTTTGTCATTGGGGCTATAACAGGTATTGTTGGTGGACTTTTTGGAATTGGTGCCGGAGTGCTTATGATTCCTATTTTTATGATCTTTTTTCGTTTGAAGAAAAATTATGCGAGAGCACTCAGTTTAGCGATTTTGCTCCCTCCTGTGAGTATCGGTGCTTTCCTTAAATATGCCCAAGAAGGAGTGATTTATTGGAAAGAAGCAATCGTTCTTTTCTTTGCTTATTTTTTTGCAAATTATTTTGGGGCAAAACTTGGAGGAAAAGCGCGCGTTTCATTTTTTAAAAAGGTTTATGCTTCCATCCTTTTAGTCATCGCTCTCTTTTATTTTTTAAGTTGAAAAAACGAAGCATTTAGACTTCGTTTTTTGTTTTATTTTTTTATACCGCTACTTGTGCTTTAATCGCGGGGTGTGGGTTATAATCAATGAGTTCAATATCATCGAGAGTAAAATCTTCGATATTTTTTATTTCAGGATTTAATTTTACTTTAGGGAGTGGTCTCGGTTCTCGTGAGAGTTGTTCCCTTACTTGGTCCATATGGTTCATATAAATATGAGCATCACCAAAAGTATGAATAAAGTTTCCTGGTTTTAATCCAGTAACTTGTGCCATCATGAGTAAGAAAAGAGCATCTTGTGCCGTGTTAAACGGCACTCCAAGGAATGTATCTGCGCTTCTTTGATAGAGTTGCAAATCTAATCTCCCGCCTATTACATTAAAGTGATATTGCATAGGACAAGGGGGCAAAAGCGTGTATTCATTTTCTGCATTATTCCACAGAGAAATGATAATTCTTCTTGATCCAGGATTATGCTTAAGTGTTTCAACTACATGTTGTAGCTGATCAAATCCTTGTTTAGTGAATATCCCTTTTTTGGTATCAAAACCACCAAAGTTACGGAAGTGATGTCCGTAAGTAGGACCAAGATTTCCCCATGTTTCTGCAAAATTTTCACTCTCTTTTATCTTTTCAACAAATTTTTTCATCTCTTCTTTCCATGAATCACTATATTTAGGAAATTGATCTTCAAGTCCATTTTTTTTGAGATAATTTTGAAACGGCCATTCGTTCCAAATTCTATTTCCTTGTAACACGAGTGGGCGAATGTTGGTTGAGCCACTTAATTTCCAGAGGAGTTCGGTGACAATTCCCTTAAAATATACTTTTTTAGTTGTAAGAAGGGGAAATTGTTCCGCTACATTCTCACAACGATATTGATATCCAAAAATTTTTTTGGTTCCCGTTCCAGTTCTTTCTTCTTCAGGAGAGTGAAATTCTCCTTCGTTCATAATTTTTTTAAGTAAATTTAAATACTGTCTCATAATTTTTATTTTTTAAGGTTAATTTGTGGTTTAGTTTAGTATTTTTAGTTTAGAGAGAATCAATTTTCAGTTTTCTCTTTTACAATGACTAAAATCAGCATGGTAACGTGGAGCATCAGGATCTTTTACAAATTTACCATTGATGAGTTTTCCTTTTCTTGAATCTATTTCTTTATACACTTCTTCCATGACCTTATCTGGGTCGTAGCCAAGTTTTGCAATAACTCCTGTTGCATAAACAATGATATCTGCGAAAGCATCTATTACTTTCTCTTCATCAAAATAATCTGGGCTAACAATCTCTGTGGCAATCTCTTCTGCTTTTTCCCGTGCGGTGATACTATCGTGGTTTCCTGTGCTTTCAAGAAGTTCTTCCACAATGAATGATACTTCCCGTTGGTGGTTAAATGGTTTATCTAAGAGCCCTCGCTCTTTGTTCCATTGGATAATTTTTTGAAAAATACTCATAACGAATTTAGTATAGCATAGTTTTTAATTGTGTGTTTTGTTTTTTTATCTAAGAGGCAGGCGCTCGCGAAGCGAGCGCCTGCCTCTTATTAAAATCCTTTCTTTTTATCCCTCATTCGTTATACTTTCAGTATGATAAAAAGAGATGAGAAACTCATTGAGACTATTGTAAGTCGTGGGGTAGAGCGTATTTTCCCCCATGAAGATTTTTTGCGCTCTCGTTTAAGTTCTGGGGAACAACTCCGCATTTATTTAGGAATTGATCCAACTGGACCAACGCTCCATCTTGGACATATGATTCCTCTCATGAAATTAGCACAACTTCAAGAGGCAGGACACAAAGTTATTTTACTCATTGGCGATTTTACTGCTCGTATTGGAGACCCAGATAAATCTCAGGTACGAAAACCTTTGAGCCACGAGGAAGTTTTAGAAAATGCAAAGAGATATCAAGAGCAAGCTTCCATTTTCCTTCGTTTTGACGGAGACAACCCAGCTGAGCTGAGATATAATTCTGAGTGGTTAGACCATATGCGTTTTGCTGATGTTCTTTCGCTTGCGTCACAGATGACTGTGCAGCGCATGCTCGATCGTGATATGTTTCGTCGTCGTATAGATGCAGGGAATCCTGTGTACATTCATGAATTTATGTATCCACTCATGCAGGGTTATGATTCTGTGGCGCTTAATGTAGATGGGGAAGTTGGGGGGAATGATCAAACATTTAATATGTTAGTAGGAAGAGATCTTCTCAAAAATCAGAATCCTCCAAAGGAAAAATTTATTATCCCTATGAAATTACTCGTCGATGGAAAAGGTGAAAAAATGGGGAAGACGACAGGAAATATGCTCTCTTTTCTTGATGATGCTAATACGATGTTTAGAAAAATTGTGAGCTGGCCAGATGAAACACTCCTCCTTTCTTTTGAATTGCTTACTGATTTTGATTTGAGCGAAATAACAAATCGTTTAGCTAGCGGAGAAAATCCACTTGAAATAAAATTTGATCTTGCTCATGATATTGTAAAACGTTTTTACGGAGAAAATTCCGCAAAAAAAGCAAAAGAAGTTTGGCTCCATGAAGTAAGGGAAGATGCACTTCCTGAAAATATTCCAGAAATAACTTTGCTTGATTCTTTTTTGGAAACGTTAGGGGAAGCTTCTGGAGAGAGTAAAAAACAGCTCAAGAGATTATTGCACGATGGGGCGATTAAGGTAAACGGAACAAAGATTTTTGATGAAGATTACATTCTCAATGTTGGGGATATTGTCCAAATTGGGAAGAAACGATGGTATAAGATTATTACAACATAAAGCTTTCCAAGCTTTATGTTTTTTTATGATAATATGGATGATATATGAACCAAAGAAAAAAAGGAAAACTTATCGTTATTGACGGAACCGATGGAAGTGGAAAGGCAACACAGATTGCAAAACTGCACGAGAGACTTTTTGCTGAAGCTTATGCAGTAGAATCTTTAGATTTTCCGCAGTATTATGAAAATTTTTTTGGAAAACTCATTGGACAAGGGCTCGCTGGTGATCTAGGAGATTGGACTCATCTCCATCCTAAAATTGCTTCTGTGATTTATGCTGCTGATCGTTTTGAGTCTTCAAGAAAAATAAAAAACTGGTTGCTAGAAGGGAAAGTTGTGCTTCTCGATCGTTATGTTTCTTCTAATCAAATTCATCAAGGGGGGAAAATTCATAATGAAGAAGAGCGTCGTGAATTTTTGCAATGGTTAGATACCATGGAACATGAAATTTTTAAACTTCCTCGCCCTGATTTGATTTTGTATTTAGATATTCCATTAGCTTTGAGTCAAGAACTCTTGGCTCGTAAAGATAATAGAGCTTCTAAAAAATACACGAAAGGAAAGGGGGATCAGCACGAAAATGATATTGTTCACTTGCATGACGCAAAGGAATCAGGACTAAAACTCATCGCGGAAAATAACCATTGGGAGCGTGTTGTGTGTGTTGATGAAAACGGAAAACTTTTATCTATTGAAGCAATCCATGAAAAAATTTATCAGAAGGTTCAAAGTTTTTTAAAATCTTCATTTTTTGAAATTTAAAGAGTGATGATTTTCATCACTTTTTTGCTATACTAGTTCTCATGAAAAACACAGAAAAACAAAAGCAAAATAACTATCCACTTCGTTGGGATTTGTCTGATTTGGGAAAATCAATTGATGACCCTTATTTTCAAAAAGAGCGAAAATTACATGAGCGAAAGATTAAAGCTTTTGCAAAGAAATGGAAAGCTGACCCCACCTATCTCAAAGAGGAAAAGAAATTAAAAGAAGCACTTGATGATTACAACCACCTCGCAGAACTTCCCGATCGAGAAGCTATGTATCTTTTTTTACGTCGACAAGTTGAAACGGAAAATAAAGAACTGCTCTCAGCAGAGAATCGTTATGTAGATTTCAGTCAAAAATTATCTGATGAGATGCGCTTTTTCCTTCTTTCTCTTGGCAAAATAGAAAAAGCAAAACAAAAGAGCTTTTTGAAATCTCCACTTTTGCAAGAATATCGTCATTTTCTTGAAGGAATTTTTGCTTCAGCAAAGTATCAACTCAGTGAGAAGGAAGAAAGAATTCTCTCATTACAATCTGGGGTAAGTTCAGCTCACTGGGAGGCAATGGTTTCTGATCTCTTTTCTCAAGAAAGCGCTGAGGTTCTCGTGAAAGAAGGAAGTAAAAGAGTGAAAAAAAGGCTTCCTTTTCACGAAATACTCGCCAACCTTAAGAGTGATTGCTCACGGGTGAGAAAATCCGCAGCACAGGCAGTTAATGCTATCTTTCGTAAACACCAACTTGTTGTAGAGCGTGAGTTTAACGCTATGCTCGAAGCAAAGAAAATTAATGATCTTCTCCGTGGCTTTAAGAGGCCCGATAGTGCCCGCATTCTTTCTGATGATATTTCGGAAAAAATTGTTGATAGTTTGAGTGAGGCGGTAGCTGATTATTTTTCTCTTTCGCGTGATTTTTATCGCTTTAAAGCGAAACTCATGAAGAAGGATAAACTTAATTATTATGATCGACTTGCTCCGAGTCTTAAATTAAAGGAACGGAAAGCATTTTCTTATGAAGAAGCGATTCGTATCGTAGGAGAAAGTTTTAGCGCTCTTGATGATGATTTTTCAAAGATTTTTTATGATATGCTCCAAAAAGGGAGGGTTGATGTTTACCCACGAAAAGGAAAGCGTGGCGGAGCCTTTTGTATGTATCACGGAAAGCAAGAGCCAGTTTATATTATGCTCAATCATACGAACAAGAGTGGAGATGTGATGACCCTTGCTCACGAAATGGGACATGCTATTCATGGGACATTAGCAAAGCAGGAGAAAGGAATTTACTATGACACCCCTATGTTTACTGCAGAAACGGCTTCTACTTTTTGCGAAGGTATCGTTTTTGATAGACTCGTCCATGAATTGAGTGAAAGGGAAAGGCTCGTATTGCTCATTGAACGTTTGGAAGACATTATTGCAACGACGATGCGTCAAATTGCTGCGTATCGTTTTGAACGAGATATTCATCATCTTTTCCGTCAAAAAGCATATCTCTCTACTCAGGAAATCGGGGGGCTCTTTAAAAAGCATATGTCTGCTTATATGGGAAATGCTATTGAACAAAATTTTGATGCAGAAAATTGGTGGATGCATTGGAGTCATTTTCGTTCTCCATTTTATGTTTACTCTTATGCCTCTGGTTTACTCCTCTCAAGTTCTATGCGCGCATTACTCAAAAAAGACCCAGAGAATTGGAAGAGGATAAAAAAATTCTTTTATACGGGAACGAGTAAGAGTCCCAAGAAAATTTTTCAAGAGATGGGAATTCAGCTTGAAAAAAAAGATTTTTGGTTGGCAGGGTTAGAGGATATTGAACTGCTCTTCAAAGAAACAAAACGACTTGCAAAAAAACTAGGGAAGTTATAAACATACTCTTCAAGAGAAATTGAGAGTAATAGAAAAACACATTTTGCTTCGCAAAATGTGTTTTTAAAAATTCTTTTCTTTTGAAAGA
>CAZCYC010000017.1:0-8006 GCA_964502915.1 uncultured Candidatus Saccharibacteria bacterium
TAAGCATTTTAGGACACAGCGATGAAAAGATTGAAGAAAATTTTGGACACATGTTAAAGGCGCTTGGCTCAGGAACGCCTCCCCATGGAGGTATTGCCTGGGGATTTGATCGCCTGATGATGATTTTACAAAATGAAAAAACAATTCGCGAGCTCATTGCTTTTCCAAAAAATGGGGAGGGGAGAGAACCGATGATGGAATCACCATCAAAAATAACTCAAGCACAATTGGATGAATTACATATTCAATTAAAAGAACTAGCAAAGAAAGAAGGATAAAAAAACACCGAAAAGGTGTTTTTTATTTTGTATTATTTTGCTGATCTGTTATGGTTCATTTTTTATGCAAATGTATCTTTTTATGTTAAAATATTTAAGATGTCGTTTCGTTTAACGTTAGAAAATTTTGAGGGTCCTATTGATCTTCTCTTGCAAATGATTGAGAAAAGAAAAATGTCAATTTCTGATATTTCTCTTGCTCAAATAAGTGATCATTATATTCAATTTGTGCAAAATTTAGAGAAACGAGATCTTTCTGAGATGAGTCATTTTCTTTATATCGCTTCTTTATTAACTTTGATAAAATCAAAATCTTTACTACCACAAATAGAATTGAGTGAAGAAGAGGAAGAAGATATTGACCTACTCAAGAAGAAGCTTTTGCTCTTAAAAACACATCAAAAATATGCTCAAAAACTTAAAATCTCTTTTTCTGGCGGTAAAAAGTTATTTTTCCCAAAAATGAGAAAGAGAGAAATCAAATTTCTTCCAGATACTCAACATATGAAACCACTTTTACTTCACGATTATCTCAAAAAGGTAATCGAAGAGGTGACGATATTACCTTCTAAAAAAAAGGAAGCGAGTGTAAAAATCATTATTCATATTGAGGAGATGATGCATTCGCTCGAAGCGCGTATTCAAAGAGAGCTTTCTTTTTCGTTTCGTGATTTTCTCAATGAGCAGAAGAAAGAAGGGGAGGAAGAAAAAACTTATCGTTTAGTTAGTTTTCTCGCTCTTTTAGAATTAGTAAAGAATGGAATTTTAGATGTTATGCAAAGGCAATTATTTGATGATATTCAATTAAATGCTTTGCGTAAAGAAGACTGAGAAATTTTATCAATTTAAGAAAGAATTATAACTATGAATGATATCCAAAAAAAAATTGAAGCTTTAATTTTTTATAAGAATGAGCCGTTATCTTTTTCTTATCTTGCTAAACAACTTTCGTTAAGCGAAGATGAAATTTTACATGAAGTTCACACCATGCTTCCTTTTTATAAGGAAAGGGGAATAAGTCTCATTATTACGGAAAATAATGTAAGTTTAGTGAGTTCAAGCGAATTAAAAAGTTTTATCGAGGCATTTGAAAATTCAGAAGAAGAAAAAGAATTGAGTAGGGCTTCACTTGAAACACTTTCTATTATTCTCTACAAAGGGAAAATTACAAAAGCAGAAATAGATTATATTCGTGGAGTAAATTCACTTTATGTTTTAAGAAACCTTTTGCTTCGAGGTCTTATTGAAAAGATACCTAATAAAAATGATAGAAGATCTCCACTTTATGTGGTAAGTCCAATGGCTTTTGCTTACCTTGGGATACACAAGAGAGAAGAGCTGCCGGATTTTGAAGTTTTTGCTCAAAAATTAAAAAGTATTGAAAAAAGTTTTTTGGAAGAAAAAGAAGAAAATGACAAGGAGGGTGTTTAAGGAATACTTTTTCTTTTTCAAAAAAAAGATACAATAAGCGTATGAAAATTAAAGAGGAAAATAAACGAGGTTCTTTTTGTATTTATTGTCTTATTTTGATTGTGATTTTAAGTATTTTTTATTTTGCTTTTTTCTATCGTTCAAAAAGTAAGATTTTGCAAAAAAAGACATCACTCAATTTGCTGAAGAAAGAAGCTATTGATTTTCACCCCCAAGGAGAGCCCCGTAAAAAATCAAAAGAATTTTTAATTTTTGATAATAAAAATGAAGCTCGTGTGGGAAATGCTTACTATGAAGCACATATTCAATTAAGTGATTTTTCTTCTCAAAAAGCAGAAAAAGAAATTAAAGACTTTATTGAAAAGAGGATAAAAGAATTTGCACGAGAAGCTGCTCAAGACAACGAACCTGGCTCAGAATTTTTTGTCAAATGGATTAGTGAAGTTGGTTTAGAACATTATGATAATCCAAAGATTGATTCTTATGTTTTAGAAATTTACGAATATACCGGCGGGGCGCACGGTGATCAATTATATAAAGTATTTAATTATGATAAAAAAACAGGAAAGCTTTTAAGTCTCCTTGATATTTTACGTGATGAGAGCGTTTTAGAGCAATTATCAAAACTAGGAAAAGAAAAATTTGTGAAAAAAGGGATAGATGCAGATCCTTCTGGACTCCTTCCAAAACCAGCTAATTGGGAACTTTGGTATCTTGATGAAAATAATATCGTGTTTATTTTTCCTCCTTATAGTATTGGACCATATGCGCTTGGTGAACAACGATTACAATTTTCTTTAGAGAAGTATCCAAAATTATTTCGAGAAGATTTTTTTACCAGAGAAGCCAAACAGGTATCAGAAAAACAAAATGAGAAAAAGGTGTAAATAAATACCTTTTTCTTTTTTTGTTTTTTAAAAAAGAAAAAATATGTGTTATACTCAAATTGTTATGGCACACACGCTCTTACTCTATAAAATATTTTTACCTACAGCTTTTGCTTTTCTTTTTGGGATTTTTATTACTCCTTTTTTTACTCATTTTTTTTATAAATATAAACTTTGGAAAAGGTCATCTCGCTCAGGTAAGGAAAATAATACTGGGGCACTTGGGGAGATGTCTCAAGAATTCAAACAAATTCATAATACAGAAAAAGAATTACATACTCCAAGAGTTGGTGGTATTATTGTTTGGTTTTCTGTTATCATCACAATATTTATTTTTTATATTCTCTCGATTTTTGGGAAAGGGCAATGGGCTCTTTATTTGAATCTTTTTAGTAGAAATCAAACACTTCTTCCTCTCGCCTCTATGATGGTGGGGGCCTTCATAGGACTTATTGATGATTTTTTGCAAATTTTTGCAAGGAAGAAAGAGTTATTGGTTGGGGGAATTCCACGCAAAATTCGTATTGCTCTTGTTATTTTTTTGGGTGCGGTAGAGGGTATTTGGTTTTATCAAAAACTCGGTTATAAGAGTATCTCAGTTCCATTTACCCATATTGATATTTATTTGGGTGTATTTTTTATTCTTTTTTTCATTTTTGTGCTTCTCGCACTCTTTTCAAGTTCAGTTATTGATGGGATTGATGGGCTTGCTGCTGGAAATCTCTCCATCATTTTTATTACCTATGGATTTATTGCAATTATTGAACAACAATACAATCTTGCTGCATTTTCCTTTGTTTTCGCCGGATCTCTTCTTGCTTTTTTGTGGTTTAATATCCCTCCGGCACGATTTTATCTTGGGGAAACAGGTATTCTTTCGCTTACCCTTACGCTTGCCGTTATTATTTTTCTCACAAAAACCGAATTTCTCTTTCTCATTATCGGTTTTCCATTAGTGATAAGTTCAGCAAGTTCTTTTATCCAGATTATTGCTCGGCGTTATTTTAATAAGAAAGTCTTTCATATCGCTCCTTTTCATCATCATTTAGAATATCTCGGATGGTCTCGTGAACGAATTACCATGCGTTATTGGATTGCGGGTATTCTTCTTTCTCTGCTCTCTATCATTCTCTTTATCTTAAGTCACTAAAAGGATATGCAACGAAAAAAAACACAAAAAGTTCATAAAGGGTTTCTTTTTATTACACTTTTTCTTTTGGGCATAGGACTTATTTTTTTTATTTCTTCAGCACTTGGTGTCTATACAAAAAATATAAAACTTTTTCATGCTATGCTTTTTCGTCAAGTTGGATTAGGTGTTTTTGGAGGTTTAATTTCTCTCTATTTCTTTTCAAAGCTTGATTATCGTATTTGGAAACGTTTTGCTTTTGCTATTTATATTCTTGGTATTCTTATAACAATGCTTACTTTTACTCCACTTGCTTTTTCACACGGAGGAGCAAATCGTTGGATTTCTCTTGGGTTTATTTCTTTCCAACCTGCAGAAATATTGAAATTTTCAGTCGTTCTTTTGGTCGCATGGTTTTTTGCTAAATTTCATCAAGAGATTTCTTCCTACCAGAAAGGCTTAATTGCCTTTATTGGAATGCTCATTGTTCCAATTATTATTCTCGCGCTACATCCTGATACCAGTAACATTATTCTCATTGCCGTAGCAAGTTTTATTATTTATTTTGTGAGAGGTGCCCCATGGAAACATATTTTTACCCTTGCGTTATTGGGGATTTTGGCTTTCAGCGTTTATGCATATTTTAATCCTTATATCCTCAGTCGCTTTGATTCTTTTTTAGGGAAAAATAATGATATTTTTGGGAAAAAGTTTCAAATTGAACAAGCTACTACAGCTATCGGTTCTGGAAAAATTTTTGGAAGAGGTATAGGAAAGAGTATTTACAAGTATGGGTCTTATCTTCCTGAATCAAATAGTGATTCTATTTTTGCGATTTATGCTGAGGAAACAGGATTTCTTGGTTCACTGATTCTCATTTTTTCTTATATCCTTTTTCTCTTTTTTGGGATGAGAATTGCAAAACGAGCGCCGAGTATTTTTGCTCAAAACTTAGTTATAGGAATTGTTTCGCTCATTACTTTACAGCTTTTTTTAAATATTGCAGCGATGGTAAAAATTGTTCCGCTTTCTGGTATGCCACTCCTCTTTATGAGTAATGGGGGAACAGCACTCTTCATTACCCTTACAGAAATTGGTATTGTGCTCAATATTTCTCGTCATATGAGAAAAAAATAAGTTCGGTTTTTAAATTTATTTTTTCTTAATTATTTGTTATACTAAAAGCTATGAAAGTTGTTTTTACTGGGAATCCAAGTTCAGATTCTTTTTACCCTCTCATCGCTGTAGGGGAAGAGATTAATAATATTGTTGATCGGGAAAGTATTGCGGATAGTAGAATTTATTACCTTGCTAATAAAGCCTTTGACAAAAAAACACTCTTTGAAAATGGTATTTACTATAAGAAAAGTTTTGTGAAAAAAAATAATGTTTTTCCTTTTAGTTTTTTTGAGAAATTAGGGGCACTTCTCCAGCTCTTTGCTATCTTTCCAGATATTATTTTTTCAACAGGTGGTTATGTAGCAAAACCTATTCTCTGGGCCGCAAAATTACTCAAAATACCAATTATTATTCATGAGGCAAATGCTATCCCAAATGATATCAATCTTTGGGCAAAAGATTTTGCAGAAACAATAACGACTCCATTCAAACAAAATATTGATTATTTTGACCCAGAAAAAATGGTACTTACTGGGCAACCAATCCGTCACAATCTTCAAAAACCTATAAAAGATGGGGCTCATGAATTTCTTGATCTTGAAAAAGATGTTCCAATTATTTGGATTTATGATGGGAGAGACGGAGGAGAGATTATTAATAGGGTTTTGGAAGAGGCGCTTCCAGAATTACTCATGGAGTATCAAATCATTCATCAAACAGGGAAAGATGATTTTAAGAATACTCAAATGCTCGTAGATGCAACGCTTGCTGACCACCCTTATCGTTATCGTTATCATATTTTTGATGAGTTAAATGAGCTTTCCTTGAAAATGCTTGCAGGTATTAGTGATCTCGTCGTTACTCGGGCAGGATCGACTCTCTTTGAAGTTGCTTATTGGGAGCTTCCATCCATTATTATTCCAAAAACAGATAAGAAACATTTTTATCAAGTGAAAAATGCTTATCATTATGCGCGAGAAGGTGGGTGTGTTGTGATTGAAGAAAACAATCTTACTGATCAAGGGTTGATTTTTGAAATCAATAGGATTATCAATAATGAGGCAGTTAAAATGGAAATGGTTGAGGGTGCTCGGCGTTTTGCTATAAAAGATGCTGGAGAAAAAATAGCGAGGGAAATTACAAAAATTGCGTTGAGTCATGAAATTTAAAAACACAGGAATGTGTTTTTTCTTTTAATAGAAAGAACTTTATACTTTCTCTAGTTCTGTTAAGATACACAATATGGATTTGAGGCATATTAGAAATTTTTCCATTATTGCTCACATTGATCATGGGAAATCTACACTTGCAGACCGCATGTTGGAAATTACTAAAACCATCCCTGAACGGAAAATGAGAGATCAGATGCTTGATACTATGGAGCTAGAACAAGAGCGAGGGATTACTATCAAAATGCAACCGGTGAGTATGGAATATCAATATCATGGAGAAAAATACCTTCTCAATTTAATTGATACTCCGGGACATATTGATTTTTCTTATGAAGTTTCCCGAGCGCTTCGTGCGGTTGAAGGTTCTCTCCTTCTTGTAGATGCAACACAAGGGGTGCAAGCACAAACATTTACAACGCTTGAGATGGCAAAAAAGGCTGGTTTAAAAATAATTCCAGTCCTTTCTAAAATTGATTCTCCTTTGGCGCGAATTGATGAGGTTCGAAAAGAACTCGTAGAGCTTCTAGGCGTTAAGGAAGAAGAAGTTTTATTAGTTTCTGGAAAAACAGGTGAAGGGGTAGAGAAGCTTTTGCAAACTATTATAGAGCGAATCGAGCCACCAAAAGAGCTCATTGGGGGAACAGAAAGCATGCGTGCTTTAGTTTTTGATTTTGCTTATTCTAATCATAAAGGAGTGATTCTTTATGTTCGTATCTTTGATGGCTCAGTGAAAAAAGGGGATCAGCTCATTTTTGGAACTTCGCGTAAAAAATTTTTTGTGCTTGATTTAGGTATTTTCAAGCCAGACCCTATCTCAAAAGAAAAAGTTTCAGCAGGAGAAATTGCTTATATTGTAACAGGAATTAAAGAAGCAAAAGTTGCTCAAGTGGGAGATACTGTTACGCTTTTTAAGAAACAACTTCCTACACTCGATGGTTATCAGGAACCCCGTCCAGTTGTTTGGGCTTCCGTCTACCCAGAATCCACTGATGATTTTGAACTTTTAAAAACTTCACTCGCAAAATTGCAACTTTCTGACTCATCTCTTTCTTATGAAGAAGAAGTTTCTGGTACAATGGGGAGAGGTTTTCGGATTGGTTGTCTTGGAATGCTCCATCTTGAAATTATTGGGGAACGTTTAAAAAGAGAGTTTCAGCTCGATCTTGTTATGACTGCGCCTTCAGTAACTTATGAAGTTTTAAAGAAAAATGGTGAATTGATTAGGGTATATTCTGCTCCACAATTTCCAAATCATGGAGAAATAGATCTCGTTGAAGAGCCGTGGGTAGAAATGAAAATTATTACTCCTTCTCAATACTTAGGAAATATTATGACTCTCCTCTATGAATATGAAGGTCAAACAGAAGATACATTTAGTTTTCATGATGGAAGAACTCAGTTAAAGGTTATGATGCCACTTCGTGAGTTAATGCGTAATTTTTTTGATAACTTAAAATCAGTAAGTTCTGGTTATGCATCACTTTCTTATGAAATTAAAGAAAATAGGATTGCTGATGTCACGAGGATGGATATTCTTATTGCGGAAGAGCTTGTCCCTGCTTTTACTCGCATTGTTTCTTTAAGGAGGGCCGAACAAGAAGCACAAGAGGCGGTAGAAAAACTTTATCAAATTCTTCCAAGGCAACTTTTTGTGGTAAAAATTCAAGCAAAAATACTTGGGAGAATTGTTGCTTCTCGGAGACTTTCTGCTTTGAAAAAAGATGTAACAGCGAAATTATATGGCGGGGATATTACGAGAAAAATGAAACTTCGTGAAAAACAAAAGAAAGGGAAGAAACGAATGAAAGAAATGGGGAAGGTAAATATTAGCCATGATGTTTTTCTCAAGATGATGAAAAAATAACCTTATTATTAATAAGATTTTTTTATATGGAATAAATAAAAATCACAAATTCTGTGATTTTTATTTATAAAAATTTTTCTTTAATTTTATTTGAGTAAGTTTTAAGCCCTTTTTCATGTACAAATA
>CAZCYC010000018.1:0-7977 GCA_964502915.1 uncultured Candidatus Saccharibacteria bacterium
TGGAGAAAAACTCTCTGATTTTCTCCCCCACATTCCGGTAGCACCGAGGCATCATCATCCTGAATTCACTGGAATTGGGGTTCATAGAAAATTTTCAGATTCACAAATAAGTGAGAAAAATACTTATCTTTACGCTGGACTTTCTTCTCATACTAAGGGGAAGTGTTATTCCTATCACATTGGAACAGAGTTAGAGATGGGCGGTCATTTTCTTAAAGAAGATGCTCATAGGGGGGAAAATAAGGGATATTTTAGAAGAAGATGTCGCGATTCGAATCCAGATTTCGGTGGGGACTATAAAACAATTTATGATTTAGTTCCATCAACGAGTGAATAGATCTTAACTCCCCGTTTAACAAAAACACAAATCTTCATTTTATTATAAATGAAGATTTGTGTTTTTTCTTTTTCTTTTTGCTATAATGGCTCTTATGTACATATATTTTTTTCTCATTATGAGTTTTATTTTTGGGGCGATTATGGGGAGCTTTCTTCATGTTCTTGCGAGTCGTTATCGCAGTAAAAAGGGAATCACAGGGCGTTCTCATTGTCTCTCATGTGGAAAAACTCTTGCGTGGTATGAGCTCATCCCAATTATTTCTTTTCTCATACAGAGAGGAAAGTGCCGAACTTGTTCTGCAAGAATTCCCCGAGATGTTTTTTGGAGTGAATTACTTACAGCATTTATTTTTTTGCTCATAAGTGCGAGAGCATTTATTCTTGGACAAGCGTCATATTTTTTTAGCACCCAATACCATATTGCAAGTTTTTTCCTTTTCTTAGTCTTTTCCTTACTTATGGTTATTTTTTGGTATGATTTTCACTATAAAATAATACCAGATGAATTATCCTATGCTTTTAGCACCTTAGCCTTTCTCTCTCTTTTCTTTTTCTCTTTTTCAAACGGAGTTTTTCTCTACCAAGGGTTTCATTATCCACGATTAGGGCAAGTTCTCGCTGGTGTCATTGTACCTCTTCCATTTTTTCTCATTTGGGTTGTTTCAAAAGGGAGATGGATTGGTTTGGGTGATCCAAAACTTATGATTGGTATTGGTTTTCTCTTAGGGATAAGTCTTGGTTTTTCTGCTGTGATGCTTTCTTTTTGGATTGCGTTTTTGTGGCTCATTTTTTTTGCATTAAAACAAATACTTTTTAAAGATTATCGTTTGGAGATTTTTAAGAAAAAAGATATAATGAAAGTAGAAGTTCCATTTGGTCCATTTCTCATTTTAGGAACACTTTTTGTTATCATTACTTCCCTTAATTTATTTCAATTTTAATGGATATGCATTTGTTTAAGAAAAAAGAATATAATAAACAAAAAGAACAAGCATTTACCGCAATGGAACTCATTGTTGTGATTGGTATTTTTTTACTTATGTCCACGCTTACACTCTATAATTATAATCAACACAAGAAGCAAATTCAGAGAGCGAATCTTGCTGAAGATGTAGCCTTAACCTTGAGACAAGCGCAAGTTTATGGTATTTCTGCTTCTTCTAAAACTATTGGTACAGTAGATTTTAATGATAAGAGTTATACGAGTGACTTTTTTGATGCACAAAATGGGAAGGTGCAAGACATTGCACACGATCGATCTATTCGTGGGGTTTCTCTTGAGATAGGATCAGATCAACTTATTCTTTTTGATGATATTGATAGAAATTATAGATTTGATAAGGAGAAGGATCGTATTATTGATAAACGACTTATCCATTATCCAGGTATTCGTTTTCGCGAGGTCCGCTTTTGTCGTGAAAATTCTTGTTTCGAAGCCAAAGAAGGTATGATTTATGTGACTTTTCAGCGTCCTTATCCAGATGCTTATATTTATTATGCCAAAACAAAAGAATCATCTTTAGACGGACCCTTTGATACCGTGACTATTATAATAGGAAATGGTCATAATAAAGAAAGTGCTGTTGAAATTAATAATATTGGGAATATTGTTGTTTCCTAAAAGAAAAATATGTTATCTTACAAACAACAACTTAAAAAGAGAAAAAAACAGAAAGAGCAAGCTTTCACTCTGGTTGAGGTTATGGTTTCCGTGGCTATTTTTTCTATGATTATGGTAGCAGGAATGGGGGCACTCATGTCTACTTTAAGTGTTTACCATTATGCAAAGAGTGAAAAAAAAGCTGCTGATGCTGTTTCTTCTGTTTTGGAAAATATGACGCGAGAACTCCGTTTAGGGTATCAATATTATGTTGGAGCAGATTTTGATAATCCTCCAAGCGCCCACGTAGCAGATGGAACAACAGGGGTTTTGAACGGAGATGGTTCTCTCATAGGATTTCAGGCTTCTGAAAATCGTGGTTATCTTGTTTATTATCTTAAAGATGGTGAGCTGTTTAAAAAACTTTTTAAACCAAATGGAGATGTCCTTTTAGGAAAGCTCACGAGAAGGAGCCAGGTGATTATTACAGAGGCGCGAGCTACCGTTATGCATACAGATCCAAATGATGGTTTACAACCATTAGTCTGGATACAGCTCAAGATTGTTTCTCCAAATAATCAAAATAAATTTCGTATTATCCAAACTCTTGTATCTCAGCGAATTCTCGATTTTGCGGATTAATTTCTTTTATACATTACAATAATTATGTCACGATTAAAAATAAAACAGAATAAACGAGAAAGAGCCTTTACTCTCATCGAGATGCTTATTGCTGTTCTCATTTTTTCACTCTCACTTGCTTCATTGATGGGAATTAGTGCAAAATCGCTCAAGACAGAAAAAGGAGCGGAAGATTATACCATTGCTGATTATCTTGCCATTGAAGGAATAGAAACGATTCATAATTTGAGAGATGAGGCTCTCCTTAATGGTTTAGATGATCATACCTGGTTGAATGTTTTTCAAGATTCAGGAAATGTTATTGGTGATAGTAGTGCTTGTATAAATACAAGTGCTTCCGATTGTGATATTTATAAGAATGCAAACGGTGGGGTTTCTATTGCTCCTTGTAGTGATTGTAATGTTTTCCTTGATAAAGATAATTTTTATTATTATCAATTAAATGAGAATGCTCATCAATCTCCAGGTGCTGGAAGTATTCTTTCTAAGTATAGAAGGAAAATAAATATCAAGAAAATTAGCGATACAGAAATTCTTGTTCATTCTACGGTAACTTGGCCAGGGGGGAAAGTCCGTTATGGGGAAAATCTTTATCTCTGGCAATAATTTTTGAAAAACTATGATTTGGGAAAAAATAGAAAAAAAAGAATATTTGAAAAAAAATGAAAAAGGTTTTGTTATTCTCTTCGCTATGGTTATTGCAATGACCATTACACTCATTGCTTCAGGACTCTATACAACTTCCAAAAAACAAACCATTCTTTCTTCTTATGCAAAAGAATCACAGATAGCTTTTTATGCAGCAAATTCTGCTCTTGAGTGTGC
Organism: uncultured Candidatus Saccharibacteria bacterium; assembly: GCA_964502915.1. GTDB lineage: Bacteria > Patescibacteriota > Minisyncoccia > Phycocordibacterales > UBA1006 > UBA1006. The sequence continues at coordinate 3,407 of CAZCYC010000018.1, forward strand.
GCTCTATCATGATTTATCGCCTTACAATAACCAACAAGGTTCAGCTTTTCCTGTTTCTGCCCAAGGATCTTATAGTCAAACGATCCAATGTGGAGGAAAAGATATCTTAGTTCAGAAATTAGCAAACCCTACAGGGAATACAGCAAATTATCCACATAGTTTTTTCTTCCGTTATCCTGATCTCATAACTGAAGACCCAGATGCTATTCGTTCTGGTTGTGCTTTTGTTCTTGTGGAAAAAAAAGTGCTTGATGATGGGAATGGTGGAAAAAAGATACAAGCAAGAATTACTGCTGTTGGATACAATACTTGTAAGGAAAATCCAGATAATGCTGATAATGTAGATATTCCTGATTTTGATGACCCTCGTTTGCTTGAGAGACGTATTAGTTCCGCTTACGAAAATCCTTATTATGGAAATGTCAATCCAGATTAAAAATGAAAAAGAGGCACAAGACCGAATGAAAAAGATAAGCAAGGAGCTCAAGCACCATGCTTATCTTTATTATGTGAAAGATAGTCCAGAAATTTCTGATGAAGCTTATGATGCTCTCTACCAAGAACTTCTTGCTTTGGAAAAGCGTTTTCCACACTTGCGAGACCCAGAATCTCCAACACTTCGTGTTGGGGGGAAAATTCTCGATGGCTTTCAAAAGGTAGAACACCACTTTCCACAATGGTCTTTTGATAATATTTTTTCATGGGAAGAACTTCAGGATTGGGAGGAAAAAGTTAAGCGGCTCATTAGAAAAAAAGATCTTCAAGGAGAAAAACTTGATTATATTGTGGAGTTGAAGATTGATGGGTTAAAAGTGATTCTTGATTATCTTAATGGAAAATTTGTGAGAGGAGCTACGAGAGGAGATGGAAAAATTGGGGAAGATATTACTGAAAATTTAAAGATGCTAAGAGATATTCCACTCAGTATTTCTCAAAAAGGAAAACTTTCTGTTATTGCTGAGGCATGGATTGCAAAGACTTCTCTTGAAAAGATTAATCAAGAGCGAGAAAGAGAAGGTCTCAGACCTTATGCAAATACGAGAAATCTTGCAGCAGGGACCTTGAGGCAATTAGATACGAGTATCGTTGCTGAAAGAGATTTGAGAACTTTTGCCTATGATTTTGATAGTAATGAGGTTATTTTTGATAGTCACCAAGAGGAACTCGAATTTTTGAAAAATATGAAATTTCATGTGAATGATGAATATCTTCATACGGACAATATTGCAGAGATACAAAATTATTATGAGACTTGGGCAAAAAAGAGGCACCAAGAAGTTTATGGAATTGATGGCCTTGTTATAAAAATTAATAGTAAAAAGATACAGAGGGCGCTTGGATATACAGCAAAAGCTCCACGTTTTGCTATCGCTTATAAATTTCCAGCTGAACAGAAAACGAGTGTTTTGAGGGAAGTAAAATTGCAGGTAGGGAGAACTGGAATTCTTACCCCTGTTGCTCTTTTTGATCCAGTTTTTATTGATGGGTCTCTTGTTTCTCGCGCTACGCTTCATAATGAGGATGAGATAGAACGTCTCGATTTACGTATTGGGGACACTATTATTGTAGAAAAGTCAGGTGATGTTATTCCTAAAATTGTTTCTGTTTTGAAAAATTTAAGAACTGGAAAAGAAAAGAAAATTTCTTTTCAGGAAATTATTCATCAAGCAGGTTTTTCTGCACAATCTTTTATTTCTGATTCTGGTTTGAGAACTTGGTATGTTTCCTCAGAGCTCGATGAAGTGCAAATTCAAAAACTTGCCTATTTTGTCTCTAAAAAAGGATTGGATATTGAAGGTCTCAGTAAACAGACAATACGTAATCTCTATGAGAAGGGAAAAATTAAGACTTATTCTGATCTTTTTCATTTAAGTTTTGATGAGATCAAGAGTCTCCCTTTGTTTCAAGAAAAAGCTACTCAAAATTTATTAAATGCTCTTGAAAAGAGCAAAAATGTTGATTTTGCCTCTTTTATTACCGCTCTTGGTATTCCTCATGTAGGAGAAGAAGTTGCAAAAATATATGCTTTACATTTTCGTAAGCCGGAAGCATTGATGCAAGCAAGAGAGGAAACATTAATGCAACTTGATGGTGTTGGAGAGAAAATAGCAAAGGCTACCATCGCTTGGTTTCAAAATAAAACGAATAAGGCAGAATACCAAAAACTTGTAGATGTGTTAAATATTTATTGTGCAGATGATTTTTCTCAAAAGGAAAAACAGATTTTTTCAGGAAAACGTTTTGTTATCACAGGAATTTTTGATCAATATTCACGAAATGATTTAAAAAAACTTATTGACCAAAGAGGAGGAAAGGTAAGTAGTCAATTGAGCAATAAAACAGATTATTTGTTGCTAGGAGAAAAACCTGGTTCAAAGTTAGCAAAAGCAAAAGAGCTTGGCGTAAAAATTTTGAGCGAAAAAGATTTTATGGAGATTCTCAATGAGGAAAAGGACCTTATAAATTAAGGTCTTTTTTTGATAGATTAGTTTTTATATTTTCCGTTATAGTTTTTGAATCATTTCGCTTTTGCTCCATCCTTTCTCTCATAGTGGTAGAAGTAGGATAGTTTAGCATTTTGGTAAAAAAATAATAATGACAAAGATTCTTCTTATGTTAGTATGAAAACTTATGGAAATACGAAATATTGCAATTATTGCTCATGTGGATCATGGAAAGACAACGCTCACTGATGCTATTTTAGAACAAACGGGAATGGTTGAACGTGGTGTTTCTATGGATTCAAATGATTTGGAAAAAGAACGGGGAATTACTATTTATGCAAAAAATACCTCGGTGATTTATAAGGGGACAAAAATCAATATTCTAGATACTCCTGGCCATGCAGATTTTGGTTCTGAAGTTGAACGAGTATTACGTTCCGTTGATTCAGTTCTCCTTGTGGTGGATGCTGCAGAGGGGCCTATGCCTCAAACAAAATTTGTATTAAAAAAATCACTTGAACTTGGGCTTAAACCTATTTTAGTTCTCAATAAAATTGATAAACCTGCTGCTGATCCTGCAAAAGCAGAGGAGGATGTTTATGAACTTTTTCTTGATCTTGGGGCAAATGATGAGCAATTAGATTTCAAGACAATTTTTGCTATTGGAAAAGAAGGAATAGCAAAACGAAATATTGATGATGAGGGAAAGGATTTAACTCCACTCCTCGATCTCATTCTTGAAGAGGTTCCTTCTGCTTCGAATCCTGAGCTCGTTGAACAGGATCTTCAAGGACAGATTTTTAATCTTGCTTATGATAATTTTTTGGGGCGTATGGGAATTGCTCGTCTCTATACTGGTTCTCTTAAACGGGGACAAACTATTTTTTTGAAAAATAAAGAGAAGACGATACAAGGAAAGGTGGTAAAACTTTTTTCTTTCCAAGGTTTGGAACGTGTAGAGATAGAAGAAGCTTTTGCTGGTGATATTGTTATGATTTCTGGTCTCCCTGAGATTTTCATTGGACAGACTATTTCCTCTGATGAAGAAGGTGATTTGTTACCTGAGATTCTTGTTGATGAACCTACGATTTCTATGTATTTTTTTGTAAATGATTCTCCTTTTTCTGGAAAGGTAGGTAAATTCCTCACAGGAAGACAGATTCTTGAGCGTTTAGAAAAAGAATTAGAGGTAAATGTAGGTTTACGGGTAGAATTAGGAAATAATGCAAAATACAAAGTATATGGTCGTGGAGAATTACACATTGCAATTCTCATTGAAAATATGAGGAGAGAAGGTTTTGAACTTGCTGTTTCTCAGCCTGAGGTTATTTTCAAAGAAATAGATGGAATAAAACATGAGCCCTTTGAAGAGGTAAGTATTCAGAGTCCTGACGAGTTTTCTGGAGTGATTATTGAGAAGCTTGGAAAAAGAAAAGGAATTTTACTTGATATGAAGCAAGAAAACGGGGAAACAAAAATGCTTTTTTCGGTTCCTACGCGCGGCCTTCTTGGTTATCGGAATGAGTTTATTGTGGATACAAAAGGGGAAGGAATTTTCACTTCTCTCTTTGAAGGATTTAAACCTTATGCTGGGGACATACAGAAGACAGAACGAGGGTCTATGGTTTCTATGGCAAGCGGAAAAGCTCTTGCTTTTGCTCTTGCAAATTTACAGGAACGAGGTCAGCTCTATATTGCTCCTGGAGACGAAGTATACGAGGGTATGGTAGTTGGAAATACTGCTAAGGGAGAAGATATGGTGGTAAACCCCACAAAAGGGAAACAGCTTACTAATATGCGCGCATCTGGTTCTGATGAGAGTATTAAAATAACACCTGCTCTCCGTTTAAGTTTAGAACAAGCAATGGGGATTATGAAAGAGGATGAGATTTTGGAAATAACTCCTGATGCCATTCGTTTACGAAAAGAATTTCTGAAAGAATCTGAACGAGTAAGGCAGAAAAGAAAGAAATAAAATACGGCGCTTTTGCGAAGCAAAAGCGCCGTATTTTAAAATCACAACCTTGTTTTTTCTTTTTTTCTTTTTAGGATGATGTTTATATGACACCTTATCAAAAAAAAGTGCGGAAGGAGCGGATGCAAAAGATGCTCAAGGTTTTTAAAAAA
>CAZCYC010000019.1:0-7839 GCA_964502915.1 uncultured Candidatus Saccharibacteria bacterium
ATAAAATTCAAGCAGCACGAAGATTTTACAATGGAGTGGTGAGAGATTTTAACACACTTGTGATGTCCTTCCCTACGAATATTTTAGCAAAAGTATTTGGATTTTCTCAAAAAGAATTTTTTGAATTAGCTGATAATGCGAAAGAGAAAGAGGTGGTAAAAGTATCTTTTGAAAAATAAACTTTCTCATTTTTTTGAAAACAAAAAGAGTTCATACTAAATGAGTATGAGCTGTTTTTGTTTTTTACTCATTTTTTGCTTCTGTGTTATAATATCCTTATGTCTACTTTTTATACCCACAGAAAAAGAAATATTTTAAAAACTTGGTTGCTCATGACTATTTTTGTTTTAGCCGTTGTTTTTATAGGAATTTTTCTTTCAAATTATTTTCACTCGCCCAATATTTTCTATCTTTCTATTATTGTGTCTATTGTTATGAATATTTGGGCTTATTGGTTTTCCGATAAAACGGTATTGAGTATGGCTCATGCCAGAGAACTTTCTTTTAAGGAAGCACCAACATTACATCGTATTGTAGAAAATTTAGCCATTACCGCAGGACTTCCTAAACCTAGAATATTTCTCATAGAGGACGATGCGCCAAATGCTTTTGCCACAGGAAGGAATAAGAAACATGCTGTCGTTGCGGTAACGAGTGGCTTGCTTAAAATTCTCAATAAAACAGAGCTTGAAGGAGTTATTGCTCATGAACTTTCCCATATTGGAAATCACGATATGCTCATTTCCACCGTGGCCGCGGTACTCGTAGGTTTCATCACGATGGTTTCTGATTTACTCTTACGAGGCTCTGTGTTTGGAGGAAGGGATCGTGATCGTGGAAATGGAATTATGCTTATTCTTGGACTCCTTTTTGCTCTCCTTATGCCTCTTGTTGGAACGCTTCTCAAACTTGCGGTTTCTCGCAAACGAGAACTTCTTGCTGATGCAACGGGAGCTATGTTGACACGCTATCCAGAAGGTTTAGCTTCCGCATTGGAAAAAATCCATGCCTATGGGAAAAAAATGAGAACGGCAAATCATGCAACAGCTCATCTTTTTATTGCAAATCCATTTGGAAATAAGGGTATGAAAACTTATGTAAATCGACTTTTTATGACTCATCCTCCGGTTGAGTTGAGAATCAAATTACTCAGAGAAATGGACTTTCAAAAAAAATAATTTTCTCCGCCAAAATAAAAAGTATCCTAAAAAAATTAGGATACTTTTTATTTTGGCGGAGAAGACAGGATTCGAACCTGCGGTGGGTATAAGCCCACACATCCTTTCCAAGGATGCGCATTCAACCACTCTGCCACTTCTCCAATACTGCTTATCATAACTCTTTTTAAGAATAATTCAATTTTTTAGGATAAATATATTTTTTATGTTAAAATAGTGAAACTATGATACAAGCCTATTATAAATCTCTCAAAGATCATCAAATAAAAAAAGTGGATCTTCATAAAAAAGGGTCTTGGCTTTTTTCATATGATTTGCAACCTGATGAGCTTGCAGAGCTTGTTCGGCTTGGTTTTGATAGGGATATTCTTGAAGATGCCCTCGATTATTTTGAGGTTCCTCGTTTTGAAAACGAAGAAGGTGTGAATTATCTTTTTACACGTTATCTCGTGCATCGCAAAGATGGGGAAATCTCTACTGCACCGCTCCTCATTGCAATTTCCGACACACATATTCTTACTATTTCACACGAAAAACCAGAGTTTCTTGACGATTTTGTCCATGGAAGAAGAGAAGTGGTAACAACACAAAAGATTAAAACAATTCTTCTTTTCCTTGAAACAATTATTTCTCAATATCATCGTTCGCTTATCAAAATACGAAGAGCTATTCTTCGCTATTATGGAAAAATTGAAGATATTACAGAAGCAGATGTAAAACATATTGCCGCTTTAGAAATCCGACTCAATGACTATTTGACCGCTTTGATTCCTACGAAAGATGCACTTGAAATTATGTTGAAAAAAGGGAAGCTCGTGAAGCTTCATGAGGAAGATATTGATATTGTTGAAGATTTACAGCAAGATACAGAGCAAGTTATTAATTCAGCAAATAATTTACTCGCCACTGTACAAAATATTCGTTCTGCTCATTCTGATATTTTGGCCCACAAACTAAATATTACCATGAAAGCGCTTACGGCTGTTACTATTATATTTACAGTTCCAACGATTATTTCTGGAATTTTTGGAATGAACACATGGCTTCCTTTCACACATGGACCTTCTGGCTTTCTCTTTATTCTTCTCATCATCGCTATTATTTCTTGGATACTCTACAGATATTTTGAAAAAAAAGACTGGTTATAAAAAACATAAGTACCGAATACTTATGTTTTTTCATTTTCTTTTTTACTTGCGTGTTTTCCTGCGACATAACCAGTTGTCCAGCAGAGTTGTAATGAATAACCACCAGAAGGACGATTGATATGGAGCATATCTCCTGTGACGAAGAGGTTTTTTATCAATTTTGATTGCATTGTTTTTGTGTCTATTTCTTCAAGACTCACTCCTCCGTCAGCAACAACTGCACGATCCATTCCCATGAGTCCTTGGATGGGAACTTTAAAATGTTTTATTTCTTCTCTCAAACTTTTTCTCTCTTCTCTTGTAAGTTCATTTGCTTTTTTGTGTATTGCTAATTTTTGCACGATGTATTGTGCAAGTTTTTTTGGAAGTATTTCAGGAAGTATATTTTTAAGATCTCGATTAGGGTATTTCTGAAGGAGTTTAAGAAGCCTTTTATCAAGATTCCCTTTATGGGTATCAGGAAAAAAATCGATTTCGGCATAAACTTCTCCTTGATCTAAAAGTTTCCTTACATCTCGTGCGAGATTAAGAATGAGAGGGGAGGAGAGGCCAAAATGAGTGAAGAGGATCTTTCCTTTTTTTGAAAATTGTTTTTCCCCATTGAGGAAAAAACTTATTTTTGTAAAAGAGAGACTTGTTCCGGAGAGGTCTTTGAGAAAATTTGCATTTGATTTTAATGGGACGATATCAGGGCTTGGTTTGTGGATATGGTGACCTAGTTTTTCTAACCATTTAAAGCCGTCTCCCGTTGAACCAGTTTCTGGAGCAGAAACCCCTCCGACAGAGAAAATATATTTTTTTGCTTGATAGCGAGTTTTCTTAGTATCTACTGCAATAATTTCATTATTACGAAATTGAATATCAATAACAGGAGCTTGGTAAATTACTTTTACCCCAACGTCTTTTAAAAATTTTTTTAAAACAAGATAAACATCATAGGCACGCTCAGTTTTTGGAAAGACACGATTTCTCGCTTGAATAACAAGGGGTAATTTTTTCTTTTCAAAAAATGTGAAAGTATCTTTCACTGAAAATTGAGAAAATGGAGAATAGAGAAAAGGTTCTGCTTCTCCATAATGTTTGAGAAGTTTTCTATTATCAAGTTCGTAGTTAGTAATATTACAACGCCCTCCTCCTGTTATCTTGAGTTTTTCTCCTAGATCAGCATTTTTCTCAATGAGAAGCACTTTTGCTCCATTTTTTGCTGCAGTTCCAGCAGCCATCATCCCAGAAGGACCACCGCCAATTACTATGACATCATAAAACTCAGAATCATATTTCATAACTTTAGTATAAGCATGAAAGGAGAAAAAACAATTTTATTTTTTCTTGTGGAGATTTCTCATATGAGATATACTTAGATTGTATGTTTGTATTACCTGAATTAAAAAAACCTTATGGAAGTTATGAACCTTACATTGATGAGGTAACGATGCGCGTGCACCATCTTGGACATCATAAAACTTATGTGGAGAATTTAAATAGAGCACTAGTTTCTCTTGATTACCAAACAGAGCGCATTGAAGATATTTTTGAGAAAATTCAAGATTTTCCTGCCGTGGTGAGAAACAATGCAGGAGGACATTATAACCATAGTGTTTTTTGGACGACACTCAATGATGTTATCTCTACTCCTTCTCCAGAATTACTTAATGCAATCATTGATAAGTATGGTGTGCTTGAAGATTTCAAGGCGATTTTTATGAAATCAGCGCTTGAGCTCTTTGGTTCGGGATGGACGTGGCTCGTTTTGAAGGATGACGGGGAACTTGAAATTGTAAATACTCATAATCAAGATAACCCACTTATGGCAGATATTTACAAAGGTTATCCTCTCTTTGGGATTGATTTATGGGAGCATGCTTATTATTTAAAACATCAAAATAAGCGGATGGAGTACATTAATGATTTTTGGTCAATTTTGGATTGGGGGGTTGTATCAAAGCGTTTTGCTCAAAAACCAGAAATGAATCAGCTTTCTTCATTGGAATAATTTTTATTTTTTCAAAAAAGCTCGTTTTGAGAACGAGCTTTTTCTTTTTGTCAAAGCTTCTTATTTTTTCTCATTTTTAGGCCTATTTTTTTGACAAAAAATTTTTTCCTTTTTTCTCTTTATTTTTTCTCTTTATTTTTTTTCTCTTTTTAATTCTTTCTATTATAATGAAAATATCTTTTCAAATAAGAAGAAAAGACAATTGCTACATAAAGAGAAATTTTTAAATTTTTAAAAGAGTAAAAGGGAATGAAAATTCTCGTTGTTTTTATCTTTTTATTTTTTATTCATTTTTTAAGACTAAAAAAAACTATGACGATAGAAAGAGTTCAAAAACGAAATGGGGAATTTAAGCCATTTCAATTAGAGAAAATTGTGAATGCTATTTGGAAGGCTATGCAGGAGGTTCAACATGGTGAAAAAGAAGACGCACAAAGAATTGCTGAGCAAGTGTATGAACGCCTCCTTGAACGTTGTGAAAAAGAGAATGAATGTAGCCCACATATTGAAGAAATACAGGATATTGTTGAGGAAGAGCTCATGAAGAGCGAGTTTCATGATGTTGCGAAGGCTTATATTCTTTATCGAGAGGAACGAGCGAAAAAGAGAAAAAGGAATATTTTTGAGAAGAGAATTAACTTAAAACCTTATGAATATCCTGAGCTCTATGAATATGTAGATGCTATTCGCCATTCTTACTGGATTCACACAGAATTTAATTATACGAGTGATATTCAGGATTTTAAGGTTAATTTAACTGATGTAGAACGGAGCATTATTAAGAATGCAATGCTCGCAATTTCTCAAATAGAGGTTTCAGTGAAGACATTCTGGGGGAATATTTATCGTAAGCTTCCTAAGCCAGAAATTGCGGCTGTTGGGGCCACTTTTTCAGAATCTGAAGTGCGTCACCATGATGCATATTCTCACCTTTTGGAAATTCTTGGTTTGAATCATGAATTTGAAAATTTAAAGAAAAAACCTGTTATTATGCGTCGTGTGCAGTATCTTGAAGATGCGATTAAATATTCAAATAGTGATGAGAACAGAAAGTATGCAGAAGCGGTCTTACTTTTTTCTCTTTTCATTGAACATGTTTCTCTCTTCTCGCAATTTCTCATTATCATGTCTTTCAATAAGTATAAAAACTACTTGAAGGGAATTTCTAATGCAGTTGAGGCTACTTCAAAAGAGGAACAGATTCATGGAGATTTTGGTATTGATCTCATTAACATCATCAAGGAAGAGAATCCAGATTGGTTTGACGAGGAGCATGCTGAGCATGTAAAAGATGTTTGTCGCGGAGCATATAATTCAGAAGCAGAAGTTGTGGATTGGATTTATGAAGCTGGAGACCTTGATTTCCTCCCTAAGCAGGTAGTGAAAGAATTTATTAAGAATAGATTTAATCGTTCACTTGAAAGTATTGGAATTGAAAAAATATTTGATGTTGATCAGAAATTGCTTGCAGAAACAGAATGGTTTGACGATGAAATTATTGCAACGAAGCATGGTGATTTCTTTGATAAAAGGTCGATTAATTATAATAAGCGGAGTAAGAGTATTACTCCAGATGATCTCTTTTAAGAGATAAGCTATTTAATGAATATATAAAATTATGGAATGGTTAACAGAAAATAGTAGAAAATTTTTACAGGGAGGATATCTCTTAGAAGGAGAAAGTCCAGAGCAGAGAATTCGTGATATCGCAGATCACGCAGAGAAAGTTCTTAAAAAAGAAGGTTTTGCAGATAAATTCTACGATTATATGTCTCGTGGTTTTTTCTCACTTGCTTCTCCGGTTTGGTCTAATTTTGGGAGAAAGCGAGGCCTTCCTATTTCTTGTTTTGGATCGTATCTTTCTGATAATATGGGGAGCATTCTCTATACACATGCAGAGGTTGGAATGATGTCTAAAATGGGAGGTGGGTGTTCTGGGTATTTTGGAGAGCTTCGTGGAAGAGGTGCTCCTATTAAAAATAATGGTTATTCCTCTGGTTCGGTGCATTTTATGCAACTCTTTGATAAGCTCGTAGATGTTGTGTCTCAGGGAACGACACGAAGAGGTTTTTTTACCCCTTATCTTCCCGCAAGCCACCCAGATATTATGGAATTTCTTGAGATAGGAACCGAAGGGAATGAAATTCAAAAAATTACTTACGGCGTTTCTGTAGATGATGATTGGATGAGATCTATGCTTGATGGTGATTTAGAAAAACGACAGGTATGGGCAAAAATCCTCCAGAGGAGAAATGAAATGGGCTATCCTTATATTCTTTTTACTGGGAATGCGAACAGAAACACAGTGGATGTTTATAAGGATAAAAATTTAAAAATTCATGCGAGCAATATGTGTTCTGAAATTATGCTTCCTTCGCATGAAGAATGGTCTTTTGTTTGTTGTCTCTCTTCTATCAATCTTGCGAAGTATGATGAATGGAGAGATACCGATGCGGTTGAAACACTCACATATTTTCTTGATGCTGTGATGGAAGAATTTATTACAAAAATGGAAGCTTATCGTGATTCTGAAGAAAAAGATAAGCGACTCGTTTTTGAATTTATGAAACGAGCATATGCTTTTGCAAAAGAAAATAGAGCGCTTGGCTTAGGAGCACTTGGGTGGCATTCTTACCTTCAATCAAAAATGATTCCTTTTGCTTCAGATGAAGCTGAGCGTTTAAATAGGGAAATTTTTAAAACGATAAAGGAAAGAGCTTATCGTGCCTCTGAGGAAATGGCAAAAGAATACGGAGAGCCTAAAATTTTAGAGGGTTATGGAAGGCGTAATGCAACACTCATGGCCGTTGCCCCTACAACTTCTTCTGCCTTCATTCTTGGGCAAGTTTCTCAGAGTATTGAGCCTGTATGGTCTAATTCCTATGTAAAAGATATTTCAAAAATTAAAACAACCATCAAAAATCCGTTTCTCATAAAAGTTCTTGAAGAAAAAGGAAAGAATACGCGAGAGGTATGGGAAAATATTAGGAATCACGATGGCTCTGTGCAGCAGCTTGATTTTTTGAGTGATTTAGAGAAAGAGGTATTTAAAACTTTTGCTGAAATTGACCAGATGGCGATTATTAAGCAAGCTGCTGCGCGGCAAATTTTTATTGATCAAGGGCAATCATTAAATTTAATGATTCATCCGGATACTCCCGCTCGAGATATCAATCAGCTCTATATTGAGGCATGGAAGCTTGGGATCAAGAGTCTCTATTATCAACATTCTATGAATGCAGCACAACAGTTTAATCGTAAGTTGCTCACAACCTGTTCGAGTTGTGAAGCATAAAAACGCAAATTTTGCGTTTTTTTGTTATACTCATTTTCGTGCTTGAAAGAGAAAAATTTAAAAAAAGGATTCTTGATTTTTATGAGCAGAAAGGGAGGAACCAGCTTCCTTGGAGGAAAAATATTTCTTCTTATCGTGTTTTGGTTTCCGAAATAATGCTTCAGCAAACACAGGTGGAGCGTGTCATTCCTTTTTTTGAAAAGTGGATGAAGGAATTGCCAAATA
>CAZCYC010000020.1:0-7427 GCA_964502915.1 uncultured Candidatus Saccharibacteria bacterium
AAAAAAGATATCTTTGCATGGACTTACTCTTTTTGGCTTTCTCTCATAGGTTTTCTCATTGCTGGATATCAAACCCTGGAACAATTTAGAATTAAAACACTCCCACAAGCAGAATGTGTAATCGGGGCAGATGCAGCCTGTTCACAGATTCACATGCTTGAATTTGGTTATATTACACTTCCTCTTGCGAGCTTGAGTGTTTTTGCCTTCATTTTAATACTTTTCTTGCTACGAAAAAAATAGTGTCTTTAAAAAAGACACTATTTTCTATCAAACTCTTTATCAAGATAAAGATAAGCAAGTAAAACTCCACGTGAAGGATAAATACGTCCCTCCATAATTCCTTTTTTCAAATCTTCCTGAGAGAACCAACGATAAGAAAGGATTTTCCCGCTATCTGGATTCTCTGGTGGATGAGACATTTTTCTCAAACCACGAGCAATAAAATAATGAATATTTTGACAAACCGTTGCACCTTCATTGCTTGGTATTTTTATCTCTTCCCAAATTTTCGCCTGATGCGCAATCTCTTCAGCAAGTTCCTCTTGCGCATGCTCAAGTATCGTTTTTCCTTTTTTATCAACCCAGCCAGAAATAAGTTTCCAGCGAGCTTGTTTTTCATGAGGTCGCTCTTCGTGAATGAGAAGAACTTTAGCTTCTTCTATAGGAAGAATATGAACTCCTGAACGTAGCACAACCCGTTCAAAAATATGTCCATTAATGAGCTCTTCACTCACTTGCAAATATTTTCCTTTGTAAACAATCTTTTCTTTTTCTCTTTTTTTCATACTTTTAATAATCCTTTAGCTTCCGTATTTCTTCATTCATACGTAATTTTTCATGAACTTTGGCTTCAATTTGACGAATTCGCTCACGAGTCACATCAAATTTTCTCCCAACTTCTTCAAGGGTGTGTGTTACCCCATCTTTTAAACCATAACGCAACTCAATAATTCTCCTCTCTTTATCAGAAAGACCTTCAAGGATTTTACTAAGTTGCTTTTTAAGAATCTCCCTTGACGATTCCTTATCAGGCATATCAATTTCTTCATCTGCAATAAATTCTCCTCGTGTTGATTTTTCATCGCTATCGGAACCAATAGGTTCTTCAAGAGACATCGTCGCCTTGTTGATACGCTCAATAAGATGAATTTTTGAAACATCAATATCCATCTCTTTAGCTATTTCTTCTTGACTTGGTTCTCTTCCTAAGGTTTGAGAAAGTTGTTTCTTGGTTCGTTTATACTTTGCAATAGTTTCTACCATATGCACAGGAATCCTAATTGTTCGTGACTGATCAGCAAGGGCTCTTGTAATGGATTGACGAATCCACCAAGTTGCATACGTAGAAAACTTAAATCCACGTCTCCAATCAAATTTTTCTACCGCCTTAAAGAGGCCAATATTTCCTTCTTGAATGAGATCAAGAAGTGTAAGATCAGGACTTCTCCCAACATATTTTTTCGCAAGAGAAACAACGAGCCTCAAATTTGCCTTTGCTAAAAGATTTTTTGCTTCCTCATCTCCAGCCTCAATTCTCTTTGCTAAAGCAATTTCATCTGCAGCTTTAATCAAACGATACTTCCCAATTTCTCGGAGATACATTTGGATGGAGTCACTTGTAGTAGGAGATTTTTTGGTAGAAAAATCTTTTGCGAGCAAATCTTCATCACTCATATCAAGAAAACCACCGCCACCAGAACTTTGGGCTCCTTCCACAACATCAATCTCAGCATCAGAAATACGAGCATACAGTTCATCGAGAAAAGCAATATCTTCCTCAATATCAGGAAATTCACTGAGAATTTCTGCATAAGTAAGAAAACGGCGTTTCTTCCCTTTTTCAATAAGCGCATCTGCCTTACGATTTCGCTCTTCTATTTCACGATTTATTTCTTCAAAACTTTTTTCCTTTTTTTTCTTTTTATTTACTTTTTTTTCTTGTTTTTCTTTCGTTTTCTTTGTGAGTTTTTTCTTTACTAAGCTTTCGTTTTTATTTTTTTCTTTTTTAGTTTTTTTCTGGGTTTGAGTATTTTGTGTCTTTGTCTTTGGCATAGGAAATGAACAAATTAAAAATTATAAATTGGATAACTGAGACTTTATACTATCTATTTTTTTAAGAATGTCACTATTTTTTTTCAATAAATCAACGGGAAGGATATTTGGCTCTTCTCTTTGTTTGCGTTTAATTTTTTCTCTCAAACGTTTTGCTTCTCGCTCAAGATACATTTTTTCTAAGTCAAGAATCATCTTTTTCAATTTTTTTAAAAAGTAAGAAAAGTGATGTTCTCCTTCGTCTTGGAACATAAAGAGTGCCATCGCTCGTTCTTCTTCTGTAAGTTCTTCTAAGGCATCATTTATATCTTTATGAAAAATAAAAGCATATGGAACACTAAAAAAACTTTCCTCTTTCAGCATTTCTTCAGAAAAGTTTTCTTGCATAAAATAGTAGAAGAGGAGAAATTCTTTTTTTAAATCATCAAAAAAATGAAACTGAACTTCTTTATGCAATTTCTTCTCTTCCTCTTCTTTCTTATGAAAAACTTCATCTCCTTGCTGACTTTCATAAAAATAATGCATAAAATCTTCCCGAAGAGCGTCGATGGAAACAGCTAAAAAATCACTCATTTTTTTGAGGAAAAATTCTCTCGTAGAAGATTTCTGAACAAAAGAAAGGAAAGGAAAAAGCTCTTCAAAAACGAACTTTTGTCTCTCTTCAAAGGATGAAAGTTCTGTCTCAGCGAGTTCAAGACGATAATCGATATAATCTTTTGCATCCTTTACAATAAGGTCCCATTTTTCTTTTGATTGAGCAATAATATCAGCCGGATCTTTTCCTGGATCAAGTAACAAAACTTTCACTGACATTTCTTCTTGATAGGCAAGGAGAACACTCCTTTTCGTTGCTTTAATCCCAGCACGATCAGAATCTAAGGCAAGAAAAATATTTTTTGTAAAACGCTTAATCATCTGCAATTGATATGTGGTGAGTCCAGTTCCAGAAATCGCAACCGTATTATGATATCCAGCTTGGTGTGCGAGAATAACATCAAATTGCCCCTCTACAAGAATGAGATAATCTTCCTTCGTCATACGGGCTTTTGCCAAATGATAAGCATAGAGCATTTTCGATTTATCAAAGAGTAGCGTTTCAGGGGAATTCAAATATTTTGCAGCTTTTTCATCTCCTTGAAAAATTCTCCCTGAAAAAGCAACAACTCTTCCACGTTCATCAAAAAGTGGAAAGATAATTCTCGAACGGAAACGATCATAGTATCCAGAACCCTCTTTCTTTTTAATGAGTCCTGCTTGTTCTATTTCATGGTCTTGATATCCTTTTGCTCTTAAAAATTGATAGAGTTCGCGCCAAGCATCTGGGATGAAACCTAAACGAAAACGAGTAATAGTCTCTGGCTTCAAACCACGTGTTTTAAGATAATCCAAAACATCTTTCCGTGCCCGCAAATGCTTCTCATAAAAAATAGTAGCATCTTCCAAAATAGCAAAGAGTCGCTTCTCTTGTGATGCTTTTTTTTCCGCTTCTGGAGAATAATGGAGGCTCACCCCTGCTTTTTCTGCAAGCATCTTGAGTGCTTCAGGAAAAGAAATATGTTCAATTTTTTGTATGAAAGTAAAAATATCACCACCAAAACCCGCTGAAAAATCATAAAAAAAACCTTTATCGGGATGAACAAAAAAAGATGGAGTTTTTTCTTGATTGAAAGGAGACTTCCCTTTATAAGCAGACCCAGCTTTTTCAAGTTTTACATAAGCAGAAACCACATCGAGAATATTGAGTTTTTCTTTGATGAGGTCTACCTGACTTTGCATACTCATACTATATCGTTTTATCTTTAATTTTCAAGAAAATTTTATAAAAAATAGTAATTTAAAAACCTCTCTCTCTATCTTTTTGAGAAAAAGGTTTATTTTTTTATTTTCTTTAAAAAGAAATATATACTATACCAAAACCCAAAAGAAGGTATGGAAGCTATCATATTTCTTTTTAAGTGTTCTCTTCCGTTATTAAAAACGGAGAGAATAATAAATTGTACTCCTGAGCCAAGTATTTTGAAAAATAAAAAATTTTTCAATCTCACCCCTTCAAAATAAGGAGAAAGAAAAATACTTGTATCAAGGATCGCAAAAATAAGCCCGAACAAAAAGAGTATTTTTTGTTCTTCTGTTTTTGCAATCCATGAAAAAAAATATTTTTTCATAATATTTAATTTTTGAATTTCGCTCTACTCTAACACAAAAAGAAAAGAAAGTTTCTTGACAAAGAAAAAAATAAAAAATATAAAAAAAACCGCTCTTCTTCGAACGGTTTTTAAAAAATTAATTTTTACGACTCAACGACACGAGAATCATTTGCTCGTGAACCACTGTCAGAAAGTCTTGTCGTGAGTGGATTCTTCTTATAACGGAGATGTGTTTTAGTAAATTGATCATCCCCCTCAAGAATAATATCTCGCGTAAGTTTAGGAAGAACATTGAGATGAGATTGGGAAGGAAGGAAACGAACTTGGAGAGAAAGTTCTCGTGGTTCATTCATGGCAACTCCTGTTTTTGGACTTATATTTCCTATACGCCAAACAATTTCTCTTGTATTTTCATCATAAGAAAGATGATCTTTTTCACTACTTGGGTAAACCTTTCCAAGCCATCTTACATAACTCGGAAGTGTAGTTTTCATAAAGGCATTACTAATAGGATTAGAGGAATTATTAACCTGAAAAGTCAAAGTATAGGTCGTTGCTTTTTCAACTTTTGGTGGAATAGGTCCATGGTTTTCAAAAGGCCCTTCCTTATAAAAGGTATTTGCAACAAGACTCAAGTCTGAATTTGCAAGAATTTCTCCATGAGCTACAGCCTCAGCCTCATAGCGCTTTCCATTCTCGCCACTCGCAGAAACATCAACGAGAACACTAGCGCTTGGTTTAAGGAGAACATCGGTATCACTCACCAAAGCTTTAGTAGGAAGTGTAAAACTAACACTTCCAGAATCACCATCAGCAAGAGACTTCAAGCTCGGAACACTCGTCTTATCCCAAATAATAGTTTTGTGGAAAGAATCATATTCACCATTAAGAGATTGAATTTCTCGATCATTGAAGAGGTTTCCCATTAAGCGAGCTCGTATCTCAACGTCATTGAGCGTTTTTCCAGAAGTATTTTCATATTGAATCTCCACGTCAACATCATTTCCTCCTTTTATAGCAATGCGTGTATCTCCTTTTCCATTGAGCAAAATTTTTGGACGAATGAATGATGATTTAATGAGCACCGTATGCACCACTTCAGCAAGATTTGTCTCTATCTCTTCTTTCTTTTGAGGATTTTGTTTCCCTACACGAACATGGAAAGATTGCTCTTCATTGGAAAAACCTGAAATCTTACCCTTAATTTTAAAACTATAATGATCACTTCTCAATACTGGGATATACCAGATATGATTTTTGAAGCTTGGTTTTTTATCTGCATCTTCAAATTCAAAGCCAAGTGGATAATCAATATCAACGAGAATATTTTGCAAATCTTTATGGGTATTTGCGGCTAAATCTAGCTTTAATTCAATTTCTTGATCTTGCACTACTTCTTTTGGTCCAGTGATTTCAATACGTACCGGAGAAGAACGAATTACTACTTCATAGGAAGTTTTTTTAAAGAAAACAGAATTCGATCCAGCAACACGATATTCAAGGGTTGCATGTATCTTTCTCACATCTCCTTCCTTTCCAAAGAGATTAATTTGATATTTTTCATCTGTAAAATCTCCTTTTTTCAACTGAGGAAGTGAACGCCTCAGCACAACATCATCTTCTGGAGATTGAGGATCTTTTTTATAAGATAGAACTAAATCTGGATCTTCTAGAGTCTGTTCATTAAAATTTTGCACCTGAACATGTAAATCAAGCTCATCTCCTCCATCAATAAATGGTGGCCCTAAAATTTTCATAGCAATGAGCTCTTGAGAAAGTGAAGTCTTTTTGTGGTAGAGTGAAAGAAAAACAGAAAATGCTGCGATGAGAAAAACAAAGAGCGAAAAGAAAAATATCTTCTTAAAGAGTGATTCTGGAAGTCGTTTTTTCTTTTGTTTTTTGAGTAAAGTTTCAACATCATAGTCATCATCAGAAAATTTCTTTTTTACTCGAATCTCCCTTTCATGAATCTTCCTTCTTCTCTTCTGTAAATGTTGATTCTCTAAATCATAATAGAGCTCATCATTAAGTTCATCGATATGAAACTCTCTATCTTCATGCAAATTCCCATTATTCATATTCTCATTATATCGCATTGATAAAAAAAAGAAAAAGATTACAGCTGCGAAATTTGAAGAGATTCATTAATCTTATGAATATAATCTTTTTTTGCTTGAAGGATTTTTTCTTCAATTTTTTTTTGATAGGGATTTCTTTCTCGAAGAATAAGATCGTTCTGATTCTTCCAATAACCTAAATGGAATAGAATACGCACCATAATGATGATTTCATAAACATCCTCGAGAAAATCATCTTCTTGAAGATTTTGAAAAAAGAATTCTATTTCCTGCCAGAGTGCAAGATTCTCTTCTTCCCCAACACAGAGTCGTCTCAAAACATCAGAGAGCAAGGTAATGAGTCGATATTCCTTTTTCCCAAGGTGAGAAAAAATAGAATCTCGTTCACTTACCCCAGTAATATGCCAAATATTTTTTCCTCTCACTAAATCAAGATCTACGATAGAATATTCTTGTAAATGATAACGCATTTTAGAACTTAACTTCCGAGAAGACTGAGCTTGTGCATAAATGAGCCCAAAACGTTTTGTGTAGAGATAAATGACTTTGTTCGCTTCTCGGCTCGCTTTCGTTTTTAAAATAAAAGCTGGACTCTGATAAATTGCGTGTGACATAAGATAAAGTATAATTTTTTTATTTTCTAGGAGCAAGCCGCAGTGCTAATGTTCTTGTCTTTAAAGACAAGAACATTAGCACTGCGGCTTGCCAAAAACAAAAAAATAACTATGCTAAAAAATCAGAAACCTAAAAAAAAATAAATGAGTATGAAAAAAAACGTTTTTTTAGGATCTTTCTTTGAAAAAGAAAATCCTAAATTTCTCTGTCAAATTTCATTGACAGAGAATGGAAAAAGAAAAGTAATTTTTCAAGTGAGCGATCGCTCATTTGAAAGATTATTAGAGGACCTAAAAGTCCTCAAAAAAAATGACCAAATTCCCTTTACTGAGGGTTTGGTCAGTAACGGGTTTGCCATCATAGATGGTAAACTCAGAAGAATTGATCCGCTGGGGCGGTATCAATTCAAAAAAATGAAAAATTTTTTTCTCAAAGAATTATTATTTGAAGAGAAATAATTCTTTGAGAAAAAAAATTAAAAAAGCGGAAACGATCCGCTTTTTACTTTTTATCACTACTTTAATTTTAAACG
>CAZCYC010000021.1:0-457 GCA_964502915.1 uncultured Candidatus Saccharibacteria bacterium
GTATGTAACGTGGCTCAGCACCAATGAGTTTTTTAATGCGTAAATTATCACGAAAAGCATAAATTGCCAAACTAAAACTATTCATAAGGTTTAATATACTTACGATAGCAAGGAAAATAACGAGAATGAGTG
Source organism: uncultured Candidatus Saccharibacteria bacterium (assembly GCA_964502915.1). GTDB lineage: Bacteria > Patescibacteriota > Minisyncoccia > Phycocordibacterales > UBA1006 > UBA1006. Next base: position 133 of record CAZCYC010000021.1, read on the forward strand.
CAAGCCCTCTTAAGGTTACGAGAAGTGCATTAAGGCGATGGATAATTTTTTTATTATCCTGGTAGTTAATATGTTCAATAAACGGAGAATCTTTTATAGCGGGATCTGCGTAAAGCTTCTTCAAAATATCTTGATACGCTTCCGGTGATTTTGCCCTCAAAGCAAGCGAAGCACCTAATGGATTATCTCCGAGTTCTTCAAGTGCTTGCTGAATGAGCAAATCATTTTGGTGGTAGAGCTTAAATTTCTTAAAAGCTTCATCTTGAGAAGTAAAATGAAGTTCTTCAATCTCTGGTATTGTTTTTAATTTCTCTTCTACTTGCGC
>CAZCYC010000021.1:467-7198 GCA_964502915.1 uncultured Candidatus Saccharibacteria bacterium
TAAAGTAAATATTTACATCAACCCGACGCTCAAGAGCATGAATGCTAAAGTCAAAAATGCCTGAAAAAAAGAGCCCTAAACTGAGAATCGTCAAGGTAAATATCATAGTAAGAACCGAAGCAAAGGAAATTTTTGCGTTTCGTAGAAAAACAACAAATGCTTCGCCTAATATTCTTTTGTAATCTAAAATTAAAGACATATAACTAATTTATTTTATGTTTCTTGTGATATTGACCTTTTTCATAATCTTGTACAATTTTCCCAGAATCCATTACAATAACTCTCTCTTTAAAAGCATGAAGCATCTTCTGGTGATGGCTTGAAAGGATAACCGTTGCTCCTAACTCATGTACCTTTTTCAAAATATGAATAATTCTTGCAAAATTTTCTTGATCGAGACCATCAGCAGGCTCATCTGCGAGAATGATTTCTGGCTGATTTACGATAGCGCGCGCGAGTGCAAGACGCTGCTGTTCCCCACCAGAAAGTTCATCTGGAAAATGATTTATACGCTCCTCTAAATGAACTAACTTTAAGACATACGGAACATCTGTTGCAATTTCCTCATCGTCTCTCCCTAACATTTCCATCACAAAAGCAATATTTTCATAAACCGTTTTATTCCTTATTAGTTTTAAATCTTGAAAAACGACACCGATTCTCTGACGATATTTTTGCAAACTTTCTTTCCCTAATTTATGAATATCAATCCCGTGGAAAAGCACCTCACCATTACTGGGCTTCTCTTCTGCTGTAATGAGCTTAAGAATACTCGTTTTCCCTGAACCAGAGTGACCGAGCAAATGAATAAACTCACCTTGTTCTATTTTCAAATTAATATCTTGTAGAGCAGCTACACCTTGCTTATATTCCTTTGAGACATCTCTAAACTCAATCATTACTGAAATAGTATAACATAGTTTTGTTTTATAAAAAATAAAAGCAGCGCTAGGCGAAGCCTAGCGCTGCTTTTGATACTATAAATTTTTTTCCAAAATTATTTTTTATTCCTGAAAAAGAAAACCAAGAGAAGCCCTACGAGGAGAGATGCAAAACCATCAATAATATTTTGCATTTTTTGTTGCCAAAATCGTTCATGCTCCTCTTGCTTCTTTTCTCTTATGCAGTTCTTCATAAATGTTTCCTTTTTTACTGCTAGCTCTGGATTTTTCAATTCTTCCTGCTTTACAATATTTATTTCTTTCACTTTTCCATATTGTGGAGAAACGAAAATTCGATTTTGATATTCAAACCTACATTGCTCTTCTGCCATCGGCATATAAGGATCATGGTTACAAAAGTAGAGTTTCAATCCAGAAGAGAGTAACATTATTGCTCCAACAGAAGCCATGATAATTCCCGCGCTATAAGCAAGGAGCGGAACGAGATAAAAAATCCAGTGTTTTTCTTTTTTCATTTCATTTTTTGTCATAAATCTTTATTTTGAAATAATTGCTTTCTTATAGGTGCCAATATGCTCTAATGCAATTCCTGTTCCTCGAGCAACACAATAGAGTGGATCCTCCACAAGATAGGCATCGACACCTGTCCTTCGTTTAATAAGTTCGCTAAAGTTTCGTAACTGAGAACTTCCACCTGTTAAGGCAATTCCATTGTCCATAATATCAGAAGCAAGTTCGGGTGGAACCTGTGCAAGGACATCTTTAATAGCCTGAATCATTGTTTTTAAATCATGCTCAAGTGCCTTGGTTATTTCATTCGTTCCAATTTTTACCGAACGAGGAAGCCCTGTAACATAATCACGCCCTTTAATAATAACCTGTAGCTCATCCTCCATTGGGAGTGCTGAGCCAATTTTAATTTTTATCTTTTCAGCAGTTTTATCACCAATAGCGAGATTGTAAGCTTTCTTAATATAATCAATAATAGATGCGTCCATTTTCCTTCCTGCACACTTCACAGAATTGGAAGCAACAATGCCACCGAGGGAAATCACAGCAACATCAATCGTCCCCCCACCGACATCAACAATCATATAGCCATTTGGTTCCTGAATAGATACTCCAGACCCAATCGCAGCGAGAATAGGCTCTTTGACCACATAAGCATTTTTTGCTCCAGCGCGAATTGCTGCTTCAATAACCGCCCTACGTTCAGTTGAAGTAATCCCTGCTGGAACTGAAAGCAAAACATCAGGTTTGAGAAAAGCCCATTTTCCAAGAGCTTTCTTAAAAAAATAGCGAAGCATTTTCTCTGTCACGCGATAATCAGCAATCACCCCATCTTTCATCGGACGAAATGCACGAATTTCATCAGGAGTTTTTCCTATCATCTCTTTTGCCTCCTTCCCTACCGCAAGCACTTGATTATCTTGGAGCGAAACAGCAACTACTGAAGGTTCATCAAGAACAATTCCTTTTCCAGGAAGATATACGAGAATATTTGTTGTTCCCAAATCAATCCCTAATTTTCTTGAAAATATAGACATATATAGAGAAGTATAAACTTTTTTACAAAAAAGTAAAAAATAAAAAACAAGCAATTTTCTGCCCGTTTTCTTTTTCTCTCTAATCTTTTTTCTATGCTCCAGCTTTTACTGATGCTTGTGTTTGCATCTTTACACTTCCACTTCCACTTCCGCTTCCTTGAGTTTTTCCTTCAGCGAAGAAAGAAAGCTTTTGTAGAAATGGAATTTTTATTCCTCCAGTGAGGAAGTAATACCAAGGTTTTTTAATTTCTACCTTTCCATTTTCATCAATACTCAATTCTAAATCAAATGAAATTGGGATAAAACCGAGAAGTTTAGCTTCTGTCTTCTTATGAATCAAAAGTTTTTCCTTTCCATTTTCTTCATTAAAATCTACAGAAGCATTTTCGCCTGCTATTTTTTTTACCCTCATTTTGATCTGTTCTCGAACTTGTGTTTCAAGCTCTTGCTTCTTTTCATTCTTGAGTTCTCTTATGCTTTGCATAGCATCATGAAGTGAAAAGTTATTATCAAAACGAACCTTTTGCATCATTTCATTTACTCCCTTACCTAAACGCATTTTTTTTGCAGTTTCAGCAATTACCTGAAAATCAGGTTTAAATGAAATTTTTTCATTTCCCTTTTTATCTCGGGTTTGAAGTCGTATCGCGGTATGTGTTTTTTTTGTCTCTGTTGCATCTACACGAACTTTTCCTTTCATAGAATGACGCATCATAAATTTCATATTTCCCTCTACATTTCCATTTGCCCTTACTTTCTCTGTGTCATTATGGTCTGATACATTCATCTCAGAATCTTCTTCCCCAGTAAAAGATGAAATCATATCTGCTTCTACTCTTATAAAAGGAAAAAGCAAAGCTGAAAGCATAAAAAGCAAAGCAAAGTTTTTAATGTTTTTTTTCATAGCTTTTCTCATTTTTATTAAACTAAATAATTTTATAATATGTATGCTTTTAAAAAAGCTTTTCTTATTATACTAAAAAATAAAAAATAAAAAAAGAAAAAAAATCTTGATTATTTTTTTCTTTCCTATATACTAGCTCTTGTCGTTGGGCCTGTAGCTCATCTGGCTAGAGCGCCGCATTTGCACTGCGGAGGTGGCAGGTTCGAGTCCTGTCAGGTCCACCACAAAAGACGAATCACATTGATTCGTTTTTTGTTTTTATATAACTTTGAAATTAAAATAAATATTTGCAAAGATAAGTAAAAAGTTTATGATAGATATGGATTTATGCCGGAGTGGCGGAATTGGTAGACGCGTGCGACTCAAAATCGCATATCTTCGGGTGTGAGGGTTCAAGTCCCTCCTCCGGCACTTTCAGTTAGAAAACAACTTTAAAAACAGCGCGGGCGAAGCCCGCGCTGTTTTTTATTCTTTCGCCTCTATGGAAAGAGTAAATACTACCTTTTTTCCTTGAAAAACAAGTTGAATGGGATAAGCTCCAAGCTCCTTAAAAGCATAAGGTTCTTGGAAAAGATTCTCCTCAAGTGAAATACCTGTTTCTTTTTTAACTGCATGAATAATATCTTTCAATGAAAGTTTATGATAGAGAGCCCCTTTTTCGTTAATTTTCTCTTGCATCCTTATCTTTTGTCCATCAAGCTGAGCTAACTTTTCCAATGTTTCTTTTTCTTGCTTAGCTTTCTTGAGTTCCTGAGATTTTTGTTTTGTCTGGTATTCATTAATAAGTGAAGCCGTTGCCTGCTTCGCCAAACCTTTCGGAATGAGAGAATTTGTAGCATAACCATCGGAAACCTCAACAATTTCTCCTGCTCTTCCAATTCCTTTTACAAATTTTAATAGTAAAACCTTCATAATATCTTTTTATTATCTCTTAACGAATAAATTTATTTATGAACTTTTTCATTATATTTCTTTTTAAAAATTTGGATAGCCTTGCGGAGAATTTTTTCATCATCCATCTGATCCATAGTTTTTATTTTAACATCCGGCTCAATTCCTTTTTGAGAAATTTGTCTTCCTTTTGGGGTTAACCATTTAGCAATAGTTACCTTGAGTGAACTCCCGTCAGAAAAAGGAATGAGCTCCTGTACAGAACCTTTTCCATAACTCTTTTCTCCAAGAATGATTGCTTTTCCATAATCCTGAAAAGCACCAGCAAAAATTTCTGAAGCGGAAGCTGATCCTCTATTAATAAGTATTGCCATTTTGAGATTTTTCTTTAAAGAGAAAGGGCTCGGAATACTTTTTTCTAAATGAATTTTACCATTTTTCCCAAAATCTTCTTTAAGTAAAATTTGACCAGGATCAAAGAAAAAACTCATAATTTTTATTGCTTGACTTAAATATCCTCCTGGGTTATTTCTTAGATCAATGAGAAGATAATTTTTCCCGGATTTTTGAAATTCCCGAAGTGCATCTCGAAAATGAGAGAAAATATTTTCATTAAAATTATAGAGTGAAATAACAAAAACATCATCAATAATTTTTGTATCTAATACAGGAATTTCTATTTTTCCCCTTCTAATCTTAAACAATTTCTTTGCTTTAGTAGAAGGGCGCAGAATCTCTAAACTCACCTCTGTTCCAAGCTTTCCTCTTAGGAGAGCAATGATATCCTTCAAGGTTAAATTTTCTTGGTAAAAATCTCTCCCATCTATTTTTAAAATAATATCTCCAGCTTGTATTCCAGCTTTTTCTGCCGGAGAATTTTTTAAAGGAGCAATTACAACAAGATAAGCATCACGTACCCCTACTTCCATTCCTAAACCTGCGAATTCTCCTTCTGTTTCTTCTTGAAAAATTTTAGCATAAGAGGGTGGAAAAAAATAAGAATATTCGTCCCCATAACTTGCTACGAGTCCTTGAATAGCATCATAGATTTTATCTTGATCTTTTGGTTTTTGGAAAGGATATTTCTTTTCCATCGTATCCCAAACCTTCCAAAAGAGAGACATTTTTTCTTTCCTCATCTGTGATTTAACCCCATAAAAATAATGAGATGTTGCAAAACCGATAAAAAAAGTCATGAGCAGAAAGACAAGAAAATATGATTTGCTTGTTTTTTCTTTATTTTTTATATATTCATGCATAGTTTTTTTATTTATGAATAAGATGATTATAAGCAGTTTGTGTATAGCGGTTACGTGGATCCCATACCATAAAATCAAAAACTCCGGCGTCAAAAGATCCCTTTATTTCTGATCGTACCTCCTTTTCTCCATAAAATGCTCCGAGTGGAAAATCTTGAATCCAGGTTCTCAAATGAAAATTTTGATATTTTCCATTTTTTTGTTTCTCTTTCAATTTCTTCATTGCCTCAGCCATTTCATGGAAAACAACCTCATAAGGGTGGGCTGCAGGGTTTTCAAAATTCAAGTAGTGTTTTGGGTAATGAGATGGGTAAACCATGAGCGCCAAAGCATCAAAATAAGGAATAGCATCTTCAAGTTTTTGACCAATAGCGGGAAGGCCGTTCTTCTGCGATGCAACAAAACCAAAAAAGTCAGCGCTGATAGGAATTTGCTCCTCTTTTCGTAATTTTTGATTTAGATAACGGAAAAAAGATTGCATTACTTCCCTCTTCGTTTCGCCATTCGATAAGGCAAAAGAAAGGTTTGAAAGTTCTCCATCTGATGGATAGCGAATATAATCAAAATTAATTTCATCAAAACCAAGTTGATAAGCTTCTTTTGCTATCGCTACATAATAATCCCATGCAGATTTTTCTTTTGGATTGATGAAGGCAAGCCCTGTTTTATCTCTCCAAAGCTCCCCATTATCTTTTCTCTTAAAAGCGAGATGAGGAACTTTTTCTGCAAGAAGCGGATCTTGAAAAACCGTAACTCTTCCAATGAGATAAATATTTTTTTGATGGAGTTCAGAAATAAAATTTTCAATATCTTGAATCTTCCCCTTTCCGTTCATCCCAAAAGGAAGTGTATAAAAGGGAAATGAAAGTTCCCCAGAATAATCCTTAATATCAAGAACAATAGCATTGAGGTCTGAACGATCTACAAAATCAATAAGTTTTTCTCTTCTCTCTTTGTCTGCACCAATCCATCGTGACATATAGATGGCACGAATGTGCGGAGGTTTTTTAATATGCTTTTGGGCAAGACTCGTTTCCTTAATTTTATCAACAAAAAAATAAGATGATGGAGAAAAAGAAAGAAAATGAAAATTTTTATTTCTTTCTTTTGACTTCAGTTGAATATTTCTTTGGAGATTTTCTCTCAAGAAACTAAAAAAATAGGGGTGTTTTTCTTGTATAAAAAAAAGAGAAAAAATAAGCAGCATGAGAAAAAACAAAACAAATTT
>CAZCYC010000022.1:0-6917 GCA_964502915.1 uncultured Candidatus Saccharibacteria bacterium
TTTAACGTTTGGATTCTTCAGTCATTCCGCTCCGCTCCATTCCTTCAGAATGACAGAGATAAAGCAATATCTATTTTTCACTTGTTCTTATTTGCCATTATGAACCCTGCGATTTCTTTTTTTGCAAAGCAAAAAAAAGAAATCGCAGGGCGAAGGACCCAACGATTCAAAACTTTCAGCGATTGTTCCTTTTCATTTATTTCTGTTTGAGGAACTTATGAAATGTATCTCCCATATTTTGGACAATTTGTCCTAATATTTTTGCCGTAAATATGAGATCTCGTTTTTGAGTATCTCTCCCAAAAGAAAATCGAATACTCTGGGTAAGTTCATTTCTCATTTGAGAAAGGAGTTGAGAATTTTCTCCTTTATCTTTATTACATGCAGATTGCATTCCTATTTTAATTCCTTTTGCGTCAAGGCGATGGAGAATTTCTTCATGATTGAGTTTTTCTATACTTATACTTGTGATATGTGGGCTTCGAACAGCTTTTTCCCCATTAATGATAAATTTGAGTGGAATTGTTTTTTTCAATTCTTCTTCAAATATCTTTTGTAATTTTGAGAGTCTTAGATATTCTTTCTCGCGCTTCTTTTCATTTTCTTTTAAAGCTTCATTGAAAGCTACGATGTAAGGGATATTTTCAGTTCCTGGCCGGAGAGAAAATTCTTGTGCTCCACCAAAGAGTATGGGCGATAATGTATGTTTGTTCTTCCTATAGAGAAGAGCCATTTTTTTAGGGCCATATATTTTTCCTGCGCTCAGAACAAGAAAATCTATTCCTAGTTTTTGAAGATCAATAGGGAAGAGTCCAGCTTGGCTTGCATCAGTGTGGAGATAAGGGAAAAGAGTTCCCAATTTTTTTCTGTGATGACGTATGAGTTTTGCGATTTCTTTTATGTCTTGTTTTGTTCCTATTTCACCGTTGACCAAAGGAACGGATACGAGGAGTGTATGAGCCTTTATCTTTTTCTTTAAGTCGTTCAAAGATAGCATTCCGTCTTCATTTATTAAAATTTCTTCCCAATCTATCTTACCCTTAGCATCAAGTTCCTTACAAAGCGATCGAACGGAAGGGTGATCTAAGGCACTACTGAGAATGTGTGCCTTAGTTTTATGTGATTTATTCCATTCTTCTATTAAACCTTGTATGACAAGATTATTAGCTTCGCTTGCTCCATCAGTAAAAATGATTTCTTGAGCCCGCGCATGAAGCATTTTAGCGATTCTTTCTCTGATTTTTTCTTTTTCGCTATGAATTTTTAACCCTTCTGTATAGATTGCACTCGGATTGAAAAATTTTTTTATGAAATATTTTTGCATCTGTTTTTGAGCTTTCTTGCTTAATGGAGTTGCTGATGCATAATCGAGAAAAATATTTTTTTTGTTTAAAAAAGAAAACATAGTTTCAGTTTAGTGATAATTTATCTTTTTACAATTGAGACTTTTAAAAAAGTTTTTTTTGTATAGGATAAGAAATATGGAAATTTGGGCATATTATCTTTTAGGAATATTAGTATTATTAGATTTTTTTGTTTTCTTTTTCCTTTTTCGTTTGAATCGAAGGGTGGAACGATTAAGTCGTGGGAAAAAGCTTGCTTCGCTTGAAGATATTATTTTTGAACAAGGAGAAACGCTTCTTCGTTTAGGAAAAGAGCATGCTCTCCATGGAGAAAAAATTACTTCACTTGAGAAAAAACTTCCAAATCTTATCCAGCATATTGCAGTAAAGAGATTTGATGCTCTTGGTGATGCGAGCGGAGAACAGAGTTTTGCTCTAGCTCTCTTGGATGGAGAAAAAAATGGAGTAGTTATCTCTTCGCTTTATACGCGTAACGGAGTGAATGTTTTTGCGAAGGAAGTAAAAGCAGGAAATTCTTCTCGAAAACTGACTGCAGAGGAAAAAAGTGTTATTCACCAATAAGATAAAAGAGTATTATGAGAAAGAAAGAAAAACAAATTGTAGAAAGATCTCCAGTGGTCGCTGTTATGGGACATGTGGACCATGGAAAATCAACGCTTTTAGACTACATACGAAAAACAAATGTTGTTGAAAGCGAGGCGGGGGGTATTACCCAGCATATTTCTACTTATGAAGTTTTTCTTGATGGAGGGAAGCGAATTACCTTCATTGATACTCCCGGACACGCCGCTTTCAATAATATGCGTCATAGGGGGGGTGCGGTAGCTGATATTGCCATTCTTATTGTTTCTGCTGAGGATGGAGTGAAGACACAAACTCAACATGCAATAGAGGTTATTCAAAAAAATAAGATTCCTTTTATTGTAGCGATCAATAAAATTGATAAGCCAAATGCTGATGTGATGAAAACGAAAACTGATCTCTTAGAAGCTGGTGTCTATGTGGAAGGTTTTGGTGGAGATATTCCTGTTTGTGAAATTTCTGCGAAACAAGGAACAGGGGTTGATAATCTTTTGGAAACACTCTTGCTGGTTGCGGAAATGGAGGAAATGACAGGAGATAAGGCAAAACTTGCGACTGGTTTTGTGATGGAATCACACCGTGATCCCAAAAAGGGTATAGAAGCGACTTTGATCATTAAAGATGGAAGTATCAAGAAAGGAGAGTTTGTTGTGGTCGATGATGTGATGGCTCCTACTCGTATGCTTAGCGACTTTACAGGAAAAGATATTGAAGAAGCTTATTTTTCTAGCCCTATCAAACTCACTGGTTTTAGTGGTATTCCTACTGTGGGAAGTGTATTTTATACCTTTGAAACGAAAAAAGATGCTGAGCAAGCAATGGAAGAATTTAAAGAAATGAAGCGAGAACTTGAAGAGCATCAAATACTTCAAGTAGCTGAAGGGGTTGCTCTCGTTCCACTTATCATTAAAACAGATGTGGTGGGGACAGGAGAAGCTATTGAGGGAGAAATTTCAAAACTTTCTGACGATGAGGTTATTTTTAAAATAATCAGAAGAGAGATCGGACCTGTTAATGAGTCTGACATTAAACTTGCTCTTTCAGATAGGGAACATAAGCCAGTAATCATAGCCTTTAATGTATCTGAGGATCCTCGGGTAAAACTTATGAATGGTTACGAAGATGTTAGCATTAAAAATTTTAATATTATCTATAAACTTACCGAATGGCTTGAAGAACTTTATGAAGAGCGAAGGATCAAAAAAGAAGTAGATCTTCCACAGGGGACCATTAAAATATTGAAAGTTTTTTCTCGTCAAAAATATAGATCGGTTATTGGTGGAGAAATTTTAGAAGGGAAAATTCGTGTAGGGGAAAAATTCAATATTTATCGTAAAAAAAAGCTGATTGCTCAAGGAGAAATTGAAAATCTTCAAGAAGGTAAAGTAGAACGGAAGGAGGTAAAAGGGGAAGGTACACAATGTGGTTTACGTGTTTTTTCAAAAGAAGAAATTAAAGAAGGAGATATTTTAGAAAGCTTTATTACTGAAATGAGATAATGATAAAATATAAGCATTATGGCTTCACAAAAAGAGGAAAAAATTAATAAAGAAATGAAAAAAATTTTTGCTCAATTTATTGAACGGGAATCAAACAGAAACTCTCTCATTACGGTTACGCGTTGTAAAATTAGTAAAGATTTAAAACATATAAAGGTTTTTGTTTCTGTTTTGCCTGAAGAGGAAGAAGCAAAAGCTCTTGCATTTTTAGAAAGGAGGAAATGGGATGCGCGTGATTATATGAAAAAAAGGATAAGGATTCGCATTTTGCCTTTTGTTGAATTTTTGCTTGATCAAGGGGAGAAGAATCGACAGAAAATTGACCAATTACTTAAGAAAGTATAGAATATGTAGCGCATCTTCCTTAAGGCGTGGTGGCGAAGTGGTAACGCTACGGTCTGCAAAACCGTCATGCGCGGGTTCGAATCCCGCCCACGCCTCAAAGCAGTTGAGATAAAACTTGCTTTAGTTTATTTTATTTTTATACTAGATTCCTATGCCGAGGTGGTGGAATTGGTAGACACGAAGGACTTAAAATCCTTTGCCTTCGGGCGTGCGGGTTCAATTCCCGCCCTCGGCACTCAAAGAGAAAGCGCGGAGCTTTGCTCCGCGCTTTTTCTTTCCCATAAAATTTGAAAGAAATTTCATCTTTGTGAAAAACTTGTAAAAAAAAATCTTTTGTGTATACTCTCCTACAGAGAAAGCTCATATTATTATCTATATTATTTTCTTTCACCTGAGCTTTCTTAAAAAAATATGATGACTAAGAAAAAAGAAAAAGAGAAAAAGAAAGAAAAAAAATCTCCTCAAAATAATGATGATTTTGTTTATGAGGATTTTGAAGAGATTAGCGAAGAAAAAAATCTTTCACAGAAAATAAAAAAACTTCGTGATGCTTTGAAGGCAGAGAAGGAAAAATCTCAAGAATATTTGCTTGGCTGGCAAAAAGAGCGTGCAAGTTTTGCAAATTATAAGAGCCAAGAAATGAAGCATCGCGCAAAAAAAGAAGAGGATATAAAATATTCTTTTGTGAAAGATCTTTTTCCTGTTCTTGATAGCTTTGATATGGCTTTTGCAAATAAAGAAGCTTGGGAAAAGGTTGATAGCGCTTGGAGGACTGGTGTGGAATATATTTATCAGCAGTTTATGGATTTACTCAAAAAATATGGAGTAGAGAAAATTGATCAAAAGGAAATTCCTTTTGATCCTCAGATCCATGATCCGCTTGAGATGATTCCTATTGATGATAAGAAAAAAGATCATCTGGTTGCGGATCTTGTACAAACAGGATATCGAGTTGGAGATACGGTTCTCCGTCCAGCGAAGGTGAAAGTTTATGAATTCATAAAAAAATAATTCTTCAGAAGTTTTATTATTCGAAAATTTATTTAACTAATGATTAAAAAGTATTATGGCAAAGATTATTGGAATTGATTTAGGAACCACAAACTCAGCAATGGCTTATGTTGAAGGTGGTCAACCAAAAATTATTGAAAATGCAGAAGGTAACAGAACAACTCCTTCCATTGTTGCACTCAGCAAGAATGGAGAACGACTTGTGGGGACGCTTGCAAAGCGACAAGCAGTAACGAATCCAAAGAACACTATTTTTGGAGTGAAGCGTTACATGGGTCATAAATTTAAAGATGAAGCTATTCAAAAAGATTTAAAAAATTCTCCTTTCCAACTTGAAGAGGCTGATGATGGAGGAATTCTTATTGTTTTGGGAGATAAGAAGTTCCGTCCCGAAGAAATTTCTGCAATGATTTTGAAAAAATTAAAAAAGGATGCAGAAGAAAAGCTTGGAGAAAAAATTACTGAAGCAGTGATTACGGTTCCTGCATACTTCAATGATTCTCAGCGACAAGCGACGAAAGATGCTGGAAAGATTGCTGGACTTGAAGTAAAGAGGATTATTAACGAACCTACTGCAGCAGCGCTTGCTTATGGTTTTAATAAGAAGAAAGATGAGAAAATTGTTGTTTACGATTTTGGAGGTGGAACCTTTGATATTTCAGTGCTTGAAGTTGGAGATGATGTTGTGGAAGTAAAAGCGACCGGAGGAGACTCTCACATGGGAGGAGAGGATATCGATCGCGCTATTATTGATTGGATGATCCAAGAATTTAAGAAAGAATCTGGGGTAGATCTTTCTAAAGATGTTCTTGCTCTTCAGAGGCTTAAAGAATCTGCTGAAAAAGCAAAACATGAACTTTCAAATACAACCGAAACAGAAATTAATATTCCATTCATTACTTCTGGAGAAGCAGGCCCTGTTCATCTCTTGCTTAAGCTTTCTCGAGCAAAATTAGAAGAACTTGCAGCACCATTTATTGATCGATCCATTGAGATTACAAAAGATGTTTTGAAATCTTCAGGAATTGATGCTTCTGATATTAATGAGGTGGTGCTCGTTGGTGGACAGACACGTATGCCCAAAATTGCAGAAGAGGTGAAAAAACTCTTTGGAAAAGAACCTAACAAATCTATTAACCCAGATGAAGTTGTAGCTTTAGGTGCTGCCATTCAAGGAGGAATTCTCCAAGGGGAAGTTAAAGATGTTTTGCTCCTTGATGTAATTCCACTTTCTCTCTCTATTGAAACGATGGGAGGGGTAGCGACAAAGCTCATTGAAAAAAATACTACGATTCCAGCATCTGCTTCACAGGTGTTCTCAACAGCTACTGATAATCAAACTTCTGTTGATATTCATATTGTGCAGGGAGAGCGTCCACTCGCTGCCGATAACAAATCTCTCGGAAGATTTATTCTTGAAGGAATTCCACCTGCCCCACGAGGAGTTCCACAAATTGAAGTAACCTTTAATGTGGATGCAAACGGAATTCTAGAGGTGACGGCTAAAGATAAGGGAACTGGAAAAGAAAACTCTATCCGTATTGAAGGGGGTTCAAATCTTTCAGAAGAAGAAATTGAGAAAATGAAACGAGAAGCTGAAGAACACGAAGCAGAAGATAAGAAAAAGAAGGAGCTTATTGATGCAAGAAATATTGCAGATTCAAGCATCTTTACTGCAGAAAAATCTCTTAGAGAACATGGGGATAAGGTTTCAGAAGAAACGAAAAAGGCCGTTGAAGATGCCTTGTCTGCATTGAAGGCAGTAAAAGATAAAGATGATAAGGAAGAAATAGAAAAGAAGACGCTTGAACTTTCTACAGCAATGGCAAAAATAGGAGAAGAAATACAAAAAGCTGCTACAGAAAATACTGACAAAAAAGATGAAACAAAGGATAGTGAAGCAGAAGTGCAAGAAGCAGAAGTGGTAGATGAAGATAAAAAAGAAGAATAAATTTTCTACACCGTCGTTTTCGGCGGAAATGTGAAAATGGATATTTTCACATTTCCGCCGAAAAGGAAATTTTTATTACAAGTTGAGTTTAAGTTTTTAAAAGAAGGGAAATTATGTCAAAAGATTATTACAAAATTCTTGGTGTCGAAAAGACAGCGAGCCAAG
>CAZCYC010000023.1:0-6255 GCA_964502915.1 uncultured Candidatus Saccharibacteria bacterium
AGATGACGAAGACTGATGTTTTTGGGGAAGTGAGTTTGGGTATGTGAATTGTCATGGGCACAATTAATAAGTAGGAGAGAAAATGCGAAAAGCTCCGCTTTTCGCATTTCCTGAAATTATCAAAAAAGAAAAAAGCCTATTCGGCTTTTTTTTCTTTTTTGAAAGGAACTCCGAGATAATCAAAATACTTCCTTGCGCTCTCCTTATCCTTCGCAGTCGTTACGATTGTAACAGAAAGCCCAAAGATATTATGGAGCTCTTCATCTCCAGTTTCCGGGAAGATGGTATGTTCCTTAATTCCGATGGTAAGATTCCCCATCTCATCAAGAGATTTTGGATCAATCCCACGAAAGTCTTTCGTTCGAGGGAGGGCAATATGAATGAGCTTATCAAAAAATGATTGCATTTTTTCTCCACGAAGAGTCACAGATTGTCCAACTTTATCTCCTTGTCGAATCTTAAAACCAGCAATAGAAAACTTTGCGGGTCGTGGAGCAGCTTGTTGTCCTGTAATCTTAGCAAGTCGTTCTGCAATAAAATCATTTGCAAATCTATCTTTCTTCATACGAGAACCACTCCCTACATTTACCACAATTTTTTCTATCTTTGGTGTCTCCATAAGATTCCGAAGCCCCAAACTTTCCTTCAATGCTTCGAAAGCTTTTGCTTGTTTTTCTTTATATAAATTCATAATAATAGTGCTAGCTTAAACTGGTTCCTGAAGACTTAGTAATCCTGAATTTTTTTCCATTTTCATCTCGTTGATACCCAAGTCTCGTTCCTTTTTTTGTTTTTGGATCAAAAAACATAACGTTAGAAACATGAATAGGATATTCAACTTTTAGCTCTTTTTTATTTCCTTGTGGATCACGACCTACTTTTTTCTTGATATTAATCCCTTCCACAATAATTTGATCTCTATCCTTGAAAATTTTTATAACCTTTCCAATTTTTCCCTTATCATTACGTGATCCAGAAATAACAATAACGGTATCTCCTTTTTTAATCTTCATAATACTTTTTATAAAACTTCTGGAGCTAATGAGATTATTTTTTGATAACCTCTCTCTGCTAATTCTCTAGGAATAGGTCCAAAAATACGCGCCCCTTTAGGTTCTCCTTTTCCATCAATAATAACTACGGCATTATCATCAAAGCGAATATATGAACCATCTTTCCTACGAAACTCTTTATTTTGGCGCACTACTACCGCACGCACCACATCCTTTTTCTTCACCAACTTTCTCGGTTCTGCAGATTTAATAGAAAGCACAACAACATCTCCAAGACGAGCATATCTTCTTTTAGACCCGCCAAGAATTTTAAAAACTCTTCCTGTTTTACCTCCTGTGTTATCAGTAATTTTTACATTTGTTCCTACTTGAATCATAATACTCTATGCCTCTTTATAAATAACCTTAAAGTTCTTTCTCTTAGAAAAAGGACTCGTTTCTATAATTTCGACCTCATCTCCTTTTTTGTATCTATTCTCTTCATCGTGAGCAAGATACTTTTTGTGGATCGTGTAGTATTTATGATACTTAGGATGTTTTACAAAACGCCCTACTTCTACTACCACAGTTTTATCCATGGCATCAGATACTACAACTCCTCGAAGAGTTTTTTTATTTTTTTTGTTTTTTTCTGTAGTCATAATACTAGTAAATATCTTCAGCACTTACAATTTTTACCTTTACCGGAAGCTTTGTTCCTGCTTTTCGGAGGCTCTCTCTTGCAACTTCTTCAGAAACATTTCCTACCTCAAACATAATCCTCCCGGGAAGAACCTCAAAGCAGAATCCTTGTGGATCTCCTTTACCTTTTCCCATACCTACCTCAGCAGCTTTCCTTGTAATAGGTCGATCTGGAAAAATTCTGATCCAATACTTTCCCGTTTTTCCTACTTCACGGGTAAGTACCTTTCTGGCAGCTTCAATTTGATTTGAAGTAATACGAGCGCTCGTAATTGCCCTTAAACCAAAATTCCCGTTCTGAAGTCTTACTCCTCTTACTGCTTTTTTAATTTTGTTTGGGTTTCTCCGAGCGGTTTGCCATTTTCTATGTTTTACTTTTTTTGGAAATAACATAATACTTTCTTATTTATTTTGTTTGTTTTCCAAAGTGTCTCCTTTGTAAATCCAAACCTTAATACCGATTACTCCATAAGGGAGATGAGCACGATACATTGCATAATCTACATCTCCTCGAATAAATTGTAGTGGAATTCCACCACGTTTTACCTCTTCACGCCGAGCCATTTCATTCCCTCCAAGACGACCTGAGAGAACAATTTTTGCTCCTCTTACTTCCTTGTTATACATGATTTTATCGAGCATTTGCTTCATTACTCGCCGAAAAGGAAGTCGTTTTTCAAGTCCTTCTGCAATTTGTTGAGCAACAATCATGGCATCCATATCTGGATTTCTCAATTCTACGATCTCTATTGCAAAATCAGGACTCACCTTGATATTTCTGCGCTTCATTTCACGAATAACTTCCTTGGTAAGCTTCGCAGTTCCTTCTCCAGATTTTCCAATGATAAATCCAGGTCGTGAAGTTTTGATAATAATTTTGGTTGTTTTTTGATCTCGTTCAAACTCAATAGATGACACATACTTCCCTTTTAATTTCTTTTCAAGAAAATCTCGGATTAAAATGTCATTTTTGAGAAAATCACGATATTTTTTACCTCTTGCAAACCATCGTGAACGCCAACCTTTAATAATTCCTAGACGATGTGCATAAGGATGTACTACTTTTGTCATAATATCTTATTTGTCTTCTTTTACCCCAAGGGTAAGAGCTATATTAGCAGTTCGCTTGTTAATTCTTTTCGCTACCCCTCGAGCCCGCGGACGGTAACGTTTCAAAGTAATCCCCTTATCTACCCGAATCTCTTTAATGAAGAGCTTTTCAGGAGAAACCTTAAAGTTATTTTCTGCATTTGCTTTTGCAGACTTAATAAGTTTTGTTATAACCTCACTTGCTCGCTTAGGAAGAAATTTCAGCTCAACGAGAGCTCGTGATACATCTTTCCCTCGCACAAGATCAGCTACGAGCCTCACCTTTCGTGGTGATTGACGATAATTTTTTAAACTTGCTTTCATAATAATACTTATACATTACTTAGCGTTTGCACGCGCAGCTTTAGCTGCTGCAATTTCTGCTTCTCGTTTCTTCTGGTCAAGTTCTTTTTGCATCTTACCTCCGTGTCGATGGAAAGTTCGTGTCGGAGCAAATTCTCCTAAACGATGCCCAATCATATCTTCAGTAATGAGAACTTCAATATGTTTTCGCCCGTTATGCACTGCAAAAGTGAAACCTACCATTTCTGGTGAAATCTGACATGCTCGAGACCATGTTTTAATAGGAGCAGTGTTCATAGGGTCTTTCCCCTCAATTTTTTTCAAAACACGAGGGTCAACATAAGGACCTTTCTTGGTTGATCGTGTCATAAACTATACTCTAAATTTTAAAAATCTTATTCCTTACGAATAGACTCATAAAAGTCTATAACCTAAGGGTACTCCGCATAGTAAAATATGCTTTGTAATTAAAAGTTAATAATATTTATGAATCCATGAAGGAATTCATTGCTCCCTATACTACTTTTTCTCTCAAAAAGGTCAAGCAAATGAAGTATATAATATATGTATAAAAAAATCGTATAAATTTAATATAAATTTAAAAAATGTGCTATAATGAATATGTTATGAAAACAAAACTTACCCAGGGGGAATATATTATATATAAAGCAAGAAAACACGGTATTGTGCTCTTCTTTCCATTCATCATTATGACTGCTTTTATCGTTCTCTCCCTCATTTTTATGACAATTATGAAAGAACTTTGGTTTCTCTTCTTTTTAATGATTCTTATGAGTATCCTCATTTTTCTCTATCTCATTGTAGAAAGAAAAAATAACATTTGGATCGTCACAAACTTGAGACTCATTGATGAATACGGAGTCTTCTCGAGAAATTCAAAAGAAACTCCACTTGATAAAATTCATAATGTATCATACGGACAATCACTCATTGGGAGGCTCTTCGATTATGGAAATGTAGAAATACAATCCGCAGCTCAAGAGGGGGCCACCATCTATTATATGGTAAAGTCCCCACGAGAACTTCGTGATGTTATTGTGGAAGAACAAGAAAAATATAAGCAACAAATGATGCGCCGAGAAGCAGAAATTCTCGCCCACGCAGTAGATGAAGATTAAAAACTTCTCTCTTAAAAAGAGAGAAGTTTTTTAGTAAAGTTTTCTCACCACAATACGGGAAGAACCTATCTGTTTAAGTGAAGGATTTGGAATTTCGCCACGCTTTATGCCTCTTTTAAATTTTTGTTTTTGTTGCTTTTTCCTTATCGAACTGCCGTATCGTTGAGATTTTTTCTTATCAAGAGAAGAATCTCCTTCTTTGAAAGAATATTCTTGGAGGATCTTTTCCATTTCCTCTTCCGACTTTCCAAGAATATTATTCTTTTTTTCTAAACTATTTAAAATAAAACTCAAAAGTCTCAGACTAATATCTCCTTCTGTTTTTTTAATTTTTTTCAAAATAGGGAGATAGCGTCGCTCTTCTTTTTGTCGAGAAAAATCTTGAAGAAAAGTTTTTTCAAGTTCTTCCAATGAAGATTGTTTCATAGGAACACGAGCAAATTGCAAATGAGAACCAACACTTTCTTTTATTTTTTCTAGTTCTTTTAGTTCGTATGGGGTAACGAGCGTCATAGCAACCCCACTCCGCTTCGCTCTTCCTGTCCTTCCAATACGATGGACATAAGATTCTGCTTCAAAGGGAATATGGTAATTAAAAATATGAGAAATTCCACGAATATCCAAACCTCTCGCAGCAACATCAGTAGCAACGAGAAGTTCGTATTCATGAAAACGAAAAGACTTCATAATCTTTTGCCGTTCCCATTGTTCTATATCACCATGCAGTGCCGCCACTCGAAAACCTTGACTTAAGAGAAATTGTGCCAAACGATCTGTCTCTCTTTTTGTTCTACAAAAAATAATAGCTTTTTTAGGATTAGTCGTTTCAATGAGTCTCAAGAGTGATTCATCTTTTTCGTGCTCTTCTACAAGATAATAGTATTGATCAATACTATTATTAGTAGTACTTTCCTCTTCGGTCCTCACGAAAACAGCATCTCGCAAGAAACTTTCCGCAAGTGTTTTAATCTCATCAGGAAGTGTTGCAGAAAACATAAGGGTTTGCTCTCGAGTATTAAGAAATTGAAAAATGAGACGAATATCATCGAGAAATCCCATATTGAGCATCTCATCAGCTTCATCAAGCACCACAAAACGAGGAGAAATTTGAATTAACCCCTTATCAAGGAGATCGAGAAAGCGCCCAGGGGTTGCAACAATCACTCCTGATTTTTTAATGTGTTCGATCTGCCTCCCATAAGAAACCCCTCCATAAACTGCAGCAGTATTAATATTCAAATTTCTGGAGAAACGATAGAATTCCCTTGCTACCTGAGAAGCAAGTTCTCTTGTAGGAACGAGAATAACAACCTCACCATATCGCTTCCCTTCCATTTTCTCAAGAATAGGGAGCGTAAACGCAGCGGTTTTTCCTGTTCCGGTATGTGCCTGACCAACAACATCTTTTCCTTCGAGAATAAGTGGAATGGTTTTCTCTTGAATAGGAGACGGTTCTCTAAAACCAGCACGAGAAAGACCATACATCAATTGATGCTTAAAATTAAAATCTTTAAAATTCATAATAGTTATCTCTTTTATTGTTTATTAAATTCTCTAAATTTTTTCTACAAATAAAAAATAAATATGGAGAAAAAATATCTAAAAATGTAAATATATCTGAAACTTCAAAGTGGAGCAAAAAATTTCAAATATAGTTTCAGCCTAACAAAAAAGATAAGAAAAGCAAGAAAAAAAGACCCAAAAAGGATCTCTTTTCAAAAAATTACAAAACCAAAACAAATAAAGACAAGTATCACTTTAGCCAGTAAACGAAAACTTTTGTTTCGTTCTATGGGCCTTATGATATGTTCAATTGCTACATACCATACAGGACTTCGGTTTATGTTAACGGACATAAACACCGGATACCTCTTTAAAGATGTGAGTATCATCATCCACTAAGCTGAGAGCTCAGTATCGACCAATTCCTACTCAAGTTTACAGACGATACAACGTATCCTGCTCTTCTTGGTAGTTATATCTTTGAATTGATCCACGACCAGCTTCCGCTAGCCGTGCCTTGTTACGAC
>CAZCYC010000024.1:0-6211 GCA_964502915.1 uncultured Candidatus Saccharibacteria bacterium
TCGACAAGCTCGGAATGACAAATAAAAACAGATTGATCAAAATAACAGAAAGAAATAAATTAAGCTAATATAAAACAACAAAAAACTTGTCTTATATCAAAGATAAGTTTTCATTATCATATTTCAGAATACTCTTCACATCACATCCACAGAGAAAATTTTTATTTTCCCGAAAAAACTCTATGATGAGAAACATGCAAACAAAAAAGGGAAAAAAACTCAATCCAAGCTACCGCACTCCTCCTCAAAATATTGATGCAGAAAAAGCTCTCCTTGGATCTATTATGCTTCGTCCTGTTTCACTCCTTGAAATCATCGATACCATCAATGAAGATGATTTCTATGTGCAAAAACACAAAATTATTTTTAGGGCGATGGTAGAACTCTCACGAATAGGAGACCCTATTGATCTTGTATCACTGGCTGAAAAATTACAAGCAATGCAACTCTTAGAGGCTTCTGGAGGTGTTGTTTACCTCAACGAACTCATCCACACCGTACCAAATTCAACAAATATAGAATTCTATACAAAAACGGTAAAAAATAAATCTCTCCTGAGAAAACTTATTTTTGTAGGAGATGAGCTTAGTGAACTCGGATTTGATGAAACAAAAGATATCGAAGAAATTCTTGATACCGCGGAAAAAAAAGTTTTTGAGATAACTCAGAACCCAAATGCTGGAAAAAAATTTGTAGGAATAAAAGATATCATTCCTAAATCTTGGGAGCGTCTTGAATCACTTTCAGAAAGCGGAGCTATACGAGGGGTTTCTACTGGCTTTAAGGATCTTGATAATATTCTCTCCGGTTTTCAAAAATCTGACCTCATTATTCTCGCCGCGCGTCCTTCTGTTGGAAAAACTTCTCTCGCCCTCGATATGGCGAGAAAAGCCGCTATTAACGAAAATATACCTGTTGGTTTCTTCTCACTTGAAATGAGTGCAACACAACTTACTGATAGGATGCTCTCTGCTGAAGCTCAGGTAGATTCATGGAGAATCCGGACAGGGAAAGGGCTTACCGAAGATGATTTCACAAGAATTTCTACTGCAATGGAAACACTTTCAAAAGCTCCCATCTTCATTGATGATAAACCTGGAAATACCATTCTCAATATGCGTGCTACCGCAAGAAGGCTCAAAGCAGAACATGGATTAGGAATTATCTTTGTTGACTATCTTCAATTGATGAATACATCAAAAAATTACGATTCCATGGTTAATCAAGTAACAGAAATTTCACGCTCGTTAAAATCTCTTGCAAGAGAATTAGATGTTCCTGTCGTAGCTCTCTCCCAGCTCTCTCGTGCAGTAGAATCTCGTGGTGGAAAGCCAAGACTCTCAGACTTGAGAGATTCTGGATCCATCGAACAAGATGCTGATGTAGTTATTTTCCTCCACAAAGAACGAAATGAAGATGGAGTTGGAAGATCCCAAATTACCGATGTTCTCATTGAGAAACACCGTAATGGAGCTGTAGGACACTGTCAACTCTTCTTCGATGATGCTCGAACAACTTTCTTAGAAATAGATAAAAAACATAATGATGAAAATTCACTTGATGATGAATTTTAAAAAGGCGCTCGCTTCGCGAGCGCCTTTTTAAAAAAACACAAAAAACTTGTTATAATGAAAAATATGGAAGAAAAATCAAAAATTCCAAAACTTCTCAGAGAAATTCCAGACCCCCCTAAACAACTCTATAAAATTGGAAAAATTCCTGACCAGGAAAAAAATATTTTTCTCACTGTTATTGGTTCACGAAAATATACCCCTTACGGGAAAAATGTTTGTGAAAAACTTATCTCTGGGCTTGCAGGATATCCTTTTGTTATTGTTTCTGGTTTGGCTTTAGGAATTGATAGTATCGCTCATCGTAGTGCTATACAAAATAAACTCCCTAGCATCGCTATCCCAGGATCTGGTCTCGATTCTTCTGTTCTCTACCCTGCAAGTAATCGTAGGCTAGCTCAAGAAATCGTTCAAACTGGTGGAGCGCTCATTTCAGAATTTGATAAAATGCAAAAAGCTGCTCCTTGGACTTTTCCAAAAAGAAATAGAATTATGGCAGGAATATCACACGCCACCCTCGTTATTGAAGCAGAAAATACTTCAGGAACACGTATCACTGCGCGACTTGCTACAGAGTATAATCGAGAGGTTTTTGCGGTCCCTGGTTCTATTTTTTCTACTGCAAGTGAAGGAACTAATGAACTCATTCGTGAGGGAGCCACTCCTATTACTTCAGCAAAAGATATTCTTGATTATTTTCATCTTCTTGATAAAGAAGGGACTACAACCCAACAACAAATGTTGGCACTCTCGGAAGAAGAAGAAAAAATTATGGAATTATTAAATACTCCAATTTCTCGAAATGCTCTTGCTGAAAAATTAGCACTCCCTATTATGAAACTCAATATTCTCCTTTCTTCGATGGAAATCAAAGGGCTCATAAAAGAAAATTTAGGGAAGATACATAAAAAATAGTAAATAAAAGATGCGCTGGCTTCGCCAGCGCATCTTTTATTCACTCACTATCATCTACTATTTATTTTAGATAAGGATGTTCATCCAAAAAATCGTTCACAACACGATAAGCTTCTTCATAATTTTTTGTCTCCATGAGAGCCATACGCAAATCTTTTGCGCCATCAAAACCTTGCACATAAGCTTTGTAATGTTTTTTCATAATATGAAAAGATTTATGCTTCACAAAATCTTCAAAAAGTTTTGTATGTTCAAGCATTATTTCCAAACGTTTTCGTATTCCAATTTCCTTTCTTTGACTATCAAAAAACCAGGGTTTTCCAAAAATACCTCTCCCAATCATAACCCCATCAACTTGATATTTTTTACAATATTCATTTGCCTGTGCGAGTGAAGTAATATCCCCATTCCCGATAAATTTTGTCTGCTTCCCGCTTGCCCTTACGATTTCTCCAGCTCTATTAATAGCATCCCAATTTGCCGGAACCTTTGACATTTCATTTCTTGTTCTCCCGTGAAGAATAATTGCTGCAATATCTGTCTCCAAGAGTTGAGGAATCCATGTTTCAATTTCATTTTTTGACCAACCTATACGAGTCTTAACGGAAACAGGAATAGCCCCTTGAACACCCCTCTTTGCAGCATAAATAATCTCTCGCGCAAGATCTGGTGTGCGTATCATGGCCGCTCCAGCCCCTTGCTTATTGATATTTTTATCAGGACAACCCATATTAAGATCAATACCATCAAAACCCAAATCAACACAAAGTTTCGCCGCATATTCCATTTTCTCTGGATTACTAGAAAAAATTTGCGCAACAATAGGACGATATTTCTTATCAAAATCCAAAAGCGGGAGAAGCTTCTTTCTTCCCTCCTCTGAAAAAATTCCATCAGCTGCAACAAATTCAGTATAGAGTAAATCAGGGCCACCACCAACTTCTCCCATACGAGAATATTTAGCAATAATTCTTCTTGTAGCTAAATCAGTTACATCTGCCATAGGGGCAAGAATTTTTGCACACGGAGCTAAATCATTCCAAAAACCCATGACAATATTACTCTTTTTTTCTTTTTTATCTTCTTTATAGTCCATATTCTTTCTCTTTTATTGATTGAAATTCTTTAAGCTGAGTTTTTTTGTTCATCTGTTAAATAAAATTTAAAACGTAATTGATGAGGAATACGAAAATCAATAAATTTAAGTTCATCTCCTTTTTCTCGAAAATTTTTAATAAATAAATCTTGTTTTAAAAGAATATCCATTTCTTTTAAGAGGAGATCATAGGAATCTCCTTTTTTAAAGAGAAACCACGGATAGGGTGATTTGAAAGTTTTTCCAAGGAAAGAAGTCATAAAAATTTTAATATCGTATGGTTCATTCATAAAAATTTTCGCTATTTGCATCCCTGTTTTCTTTTTTAATGCATCAATAAAATGAAAAAAATTTTGAAAATCATTCTCATCCATAACTTTTTTCCCAATCATAATAGAATCTGCCGGGAGATATATTTTTTGGAAAACACCATCAGAGAAATAAGGAGCGCGAGCATAAATATAACCTCTCTGATCTGCAAAATAACAAAGTTCATTATAAATATTTGAATAATCAGCATCTTTACACCAAAGAGAATGAGCTTTTCTTTCCTCTACATCTAAATAAATATCTCTCTGTTTTATTTTCAATCTTGCATGATAAATTTCAGGAAATGCATTTGCCACAGCCTGAGCAAGCTGCTTCTCACTGAGAAAAAAAATATTGTTTTTAGAAAAGAAAAAGAGAAAATTTTTGTTAATATTATTCTTCAAAAAAGAATTTAATTCTTTTTTAGATATCGTTGTATTCCCTTCTATAAAAATATTTTTTACCTTAAGTGAATCAAGGCGAGAAAAAAAATAGAAAAAAAGGAAAAGAAGAATAAGAAAAAAGAATAAGAAAAAAAAGCGAAATTTCTTTTTTTTACTTCTCCTTTTTAATTGTAAGCGAGTAAATGCCATAAGAACCATTTTTATTATACACAAAAAAGATAAATTGATAGTTTGTTTGTATGTTTGTTAAAGGAACTTCTCTCAAAACTTTTGCAAATGAAAAATATTTTTAATATAGATATAAAAAAATCGGATTAAAATCCGATTTTTATATTTCAATACTAAAATGAAAGCTTTAAAAATTGAAATAAATACTGAATTTTTCTTTACTCATGCTCTAACACAGCAATACCTCTCTCTATACGCTCAAGAGATTCTTTCTTCCCAAGAAGTTCTAAAAGGGTAAAAGGATCAGGAGATTTTTGCTTTCCGGAAAGAACATAGCGAAGTGGCCAAAGCACATTCCCTTTTCCAGATGCTTCTGCATAATCCCAAAGCAGTTCTTTTAACTGCTCCTTATCAAACTCCCCTGTATATTGCTCAAGCAAAGAAAAAACTTTTTTCAAATGTATGAGTGCTCCGTCATTGCTATCTTTTTTCCAAGCTATTTGATCTTTTACTAAATTTGGTTTTTTGAAAAAATAATCTAAGTCACCATCTTCCATCATTTCATAAAAATCACGATAGTAACGCACACGTTCTCTGATGAGAGGAATAATTTTTTGGAAGATATCTCTATCAAAAAAATCTTGTTTTTGATATCTTTGAAGCACTGGCTGTAAGTAAGTAATAAAATCTTCTTGTTTAAGTTGATTTAAATATTGTTTATTTAACCAAAGCATTTTTTCAAAATTGAAAGCTCCACCGCTTTTCTGTATTCTTTCAATACGAAATTCTTTTATAAGTTCATCTTTTGTCATGAGTTCTCTTTCATCGCCTGGGTTCCAACCGATGAAGGCAAGAAAATTAATGAGAGCTTCAGGGAGAATGCCAATATCTCGATATTCTAATGCAGGAATAACTTCTGGATCCCGTTTAGAAAGCTTCCCTCCTCTTGGGGACATAATGAGTGGAATATGCGCGTATTCTGGACGCTCAAAACCAAGTGCCTCTAAAATGAGAATTTGTCGTGGGGTGTTATTGATATGCTCTTGTCCACGAAGCACATGGCTTACTCCCATAAGACCATCATCAACAACTACCGTAAAATGGTAAATAGGATTTTCTCTGTTACGAGCAATAACAAAATCTCCAAGTTCTGTGGTATCAAAAGAAATCTCACCAAGAATGAGATCGCGAAAAACAATTTTTTTATTTGGATTTTTAAAACGGATTACCGGCATCTCAGGATTATCTTTGGAAGCTTCTGCTTCATAAGCCTTCCCAGAGTCAATAAGTTTTGCAAGATAATCTTGGTAAATGGCCGTTCGTTCAGATTGACGGAAAAAGGCATCAAAATCTAAACCGAGCCAATCAAGTGTTTCTAACATATTTTCTTCATACTCTTTCTTTGAGCGTTCTTTATCAGTGTCCTCAGAACGGATGATAAAAGTTCCTCCATGCTGACGAGCAAAAAGATAGTTAAAAAGAGCGGTTCTCACTCCGCCAATATGAAATTTCCCAGTTGGAGATGGCGCCATTCTCGTAACAATTTTTTTCTTTTCCATGCTCTCTAGTATACAGAAAAAGGCGGTTTTGCGAAGCAAAACCGCCTTTTTCAAAAAATTAATTTCTTTTAAAGATAGATTTTATATTCCAGCCAAAATATTCTGCTGAAGAATAGACAAGAAAGAGTGCAAAAGCTTCATCAACATTTCCTACTACAGGTAAATTATCAGGAAGAATTTCAAAGACCC
>CAZCYC010000025.1:0-6168 GCA_964502915.1 uncultured Candidatus Saccharibacteria bacterium
GAAAGGAAAGAACAACTTAAAAGCAAATAACTTGACTTTTTTCTGACATCTTTATGATAAATAAAAAACTTTTAAAAATTAATAACGATGAAAAAAATGTTAAAATTTCTTTTGTTTGCCAATCATCAAATATTGGCAATAATTTTAACTTTAATTCAACTTTTTTTTATAAAAGAGTTGGGATTTAAAATAATAACTCTCTTTTTTGTTGGAGGATATATTTTCTATCTTTTTAAATTTTATAAAAAGATAGAAAGAAATTTAAATTTTTCTTATAAAAATTTAAATTTTAAGAATTTAAATTTATTTCAAATAATAAGGGAAATTCCGCTTTTTTTTATCTATTTCCCTTCGTTGGTATCTTTCACTATGATTTTTTTTTCATGGTGGAATATACTACCGTTGTTATTTATTATAATAAATAATAATTTTTATGAAGACTTTCTCTATGATGAAGAGGAAGTTTTAAAAATTTTTTCTTATCAAAAAAAAGAAGAGTTTCTTAATGAAAAAATCTTTGAAAAAATTATTGATGAGGAAAAAATAGAAATTGCTTCTTCTGAAGATGGAGAAGCAAGGTTGAAGCTTTTTCTTTCTCTTCTTGAAGAAGGAAAGCTCGGAAGAAGAGTTTTCTTTCTAAAGAAAGAAAATGAAAATTTTGAAGTCAAAAAAATATTAAAAATTTGGCTTCAAAATAATTGGAAAAATTTTCTTCTTTCTTTTGAAGAAGAATGGGAGAAGGAAAAAGAAGCGCTCGCACGAGCGCAGAGAAAAGAAGAGAAAATCAAAAGTATAATAAAAAAAATTGAAGACGGAGAAATTGAAATTTAATTTTTCCGTCTAAAAATATAAAAAGCAGAGTCTTACTACTCTGCTTTTTTTCTATCAAGAAAACGTTGGAGGATAATAGAAGCAGCTGCGGGGTCCACAGGATCGCGTCGTTTTTTGTTTTGTTTTCCTGTCCAATGTTCGTTTGCAATATTTCCTTTTCCATAGAGGAAAGTTTTTGCTGCGACACTCGTCATTCGTTCATCTTCTTCAAAAATCTCTCCATCAAAAATTTCTTTCAATTTTTTTTTAAAACGATCAATATCTCTTTGCACTTTATTTAGTTCTCCTGAGAGACTTAACGATTTTCCTATTACAATAGCATCGATGGCTTCATCTTTGATATATTGTGTGAGTTTTTGAATACAATCTTGATCATTTTTAATGAGTTTTTTTGGAAATGCGATTTTCCCTTCTTGGTCTGAAACCGCAAGTCCTATTTTTTTAGTTCCGTAGTCAATACCAAGGTATTTCATAATTTTGAGTATATTTTTTATTCGTTAAAATAGCAAGAAAAGTTTTTTCGTTATGCTATAATAGAAATGATTTTTATGAAGAAGACAGAAAAACAAAGAAAGAAAAAAGGAGGTATGCCAAAACAGAAAAAGAACGATCTAGAAAAAAAATCTCAGAAGAGTTTTTTTCAACTCTTCATTCCGCAAAATAAGCGAGTTCAAATGATTTTAACCTTGCTCGTAGCCCTCTTTCTTGCTCTCGCCTCTTTTTCTCTTGCAGGGAAAGTAGGAGCTTTTGTACATGAACGGATTATTTCTTTTTTCTTTGGGATGACTGCTTTTGTTGTTCCACTTCTCCTCTTGTTTTTTGTATGGAAATTAAATTTAGAAGAAAAAATTGAGAAAAGAGATTTTTTTGCAAGTTTTTTTGTCCTCATTTCTCTCTCATTCATTTTTTCTCTCGCTTTTCAAAAAACAGAAATTATGCGTGGTGGTCTTATCGGGAAAGAACTCGTTCGTTTCTTTGTAAGCAATTTTGATGTTTATTTTTCATGGATACTTGCTCTCGGGATATTTTTAGCAAGCCTCGTAGCTTTATTAGATCCGCATTTTGCATTTTATAAAAAAATAAAAGAGACTCGTGAAAAAGAAAAGCTTGAACGAGCAAAGAAAGAGGAAATAGAGAAGAACTATGAAGAACAGGTAAGTGAAGCACTTAAAAGACACAAGAAAGAAACAGAAGAAAGAGAAGAAGTAGGGAATGGTTCAGAATCTCTTTCTATCAAAAATCCTCTCAAAGAGATCGTAAAGAAAAAGAAAAAAGATGAGAAAAAACAGGAAACGATTCTTATGGAGGAAAATAGTATCTTCGCTTCCCCTTATACCCCTCCTCCTTTGAAACTTTTAGGAACCTCTTCGGGAAGACCTACTACAGGGGATATTAAGGCAAATGCAAATCTCATTCAACGAACTCTCATGAATTTTGGTATTGATGTGGAAATGGACGAGATTTCCATTGGTCCTACGGTAACTCGTTATGCAATCAAGCCCGCACAAGGGGTGAGACTTTCAAGAATTGCAAATTTGCAAAACGAACTTGCATTAGCTCTTGCGGCTAAATCAATCCGTATTGAAGCTCCTATTCCAGGAAGATCTCTCGTAGGAATTGAAGTGCCAAATAAATCCTCAGCTTCTATTGGTTTAGGTTCACTCTTGAAAGAAGATGAATATACGCGATCTGACAAACCACTCCTCATTTCTCTTGGGAAGGGAGTTTCTGGAAAGTCTTATTTTGCAAATCTTGCAAAGATGCCTCATGCGCTCATTGCTGGGGCAACCGGTTCTGGAAAATCAGTAACTATCCATAATATTGTCCTTTCATTGCTCTACAAAAATGGGCCGGATATTCTTCGTTTCATTATGGTAGATCCTAAACGGGTAGAAATGACACTTTACAAGAAGATCCCACATTTACTTACTCCGGTCATTACAGACCCTAAAAAAGCAGTGCTTGCGTTAAAGTGGGCGGTGAAAGAGATGGAGCGAAGATATGATGTTTTACAATCCCAAGCGGTTCGAGATATTGATTCTTACCATAAAAGCATTGTTGCTCCTGCATACCAAGGGCTTTCCCCAGAGGAAATAGAAGAACAAGCCTTGGATCTTCCTGAGAAAATGCCATACATTGTCGTTATTATCGATGAGCTTTCTGATATTATGAGTGCTTATCCAAGAGAAATGGAGGCGGCAATTGTGCGTCTTGCACAAATGTCTCGTGCAGTTGGAATTCATCTCATTCTTGCTACTCAGCGCCCTTCGGTAAATGTGATTACTGGGCTCATTAAAGCAAATATCCCAACGCGAATGGCACTCAAGGTGACATCACAAATTGATTCTCGAACAATTCTTGATGCGCGAGGTGCGGAGAAATTACTTGGAAAAGGAGATATGCTCTATAAAGGGGAAGGCTTCAACGAAGCTATTCGCGTACAATGTCCTTTTGTTTCTGAAGAAGAAGTAAAGTCTGTTGTAAAATACCTTCAAAAGAATTATCGTTATGCGCTTGATGATGAAATTATTATTCCAGATGAACAGATAGAAGATAGCCTCGGTGGTTTTGAAACTTCTTCTGACGAAAA
Organism: uncultured Candidatus Saccharibacteria bacterium; assembly: GCA_964502915.1. Taxonomy (GTDB): domain Bacteria; phylum Patescibacteriota; class Minisyncoccia; order Phycocordibacterales; family UBA1006; genus UBA1006. Next base: position 3,422 of record CAZCYC010000025.1, read on the forward strand.
ACAGAGTGACCCTCTCTATGAAGAAGCGCGTCAAATTGTTGTTATGGCTGGGAAGGCATCAACTTCTTATCTCCAGCGAAGACTTGCTATTGGTTATTCACGAGCAGCAAAAATTATAGATTTACTTGAAAAAAATGGAGTTATTGGTCCTGCGAATGGTTCTAAGCCGAGAGAAGTTTTTGAAAAAGCAGAGCATCAAGATAATTTAGAAGAAGAACATGCGGAACATGCAGCATAAATCAAAAAAAAGATATCCTCAATTTTTTCTTCTTTTTTTTGTTTTTCTTTTTTCATTTTATTTTCTTTATGGTTATCGGCATTATCTTCAAGGACCAGTCCTTGAAGATATCAATGTGCAAAAATGGATGACGCTAAAAAAACAAAGTTTTCTTTTAAAAGGGAACATTAAAAATACACGTGCGTTGTTTTTAAATGGAAGGAGTATTCGTTTCAATCCTGATGGTGCTTTTCAGGAAAGGATAGTTCTTAGTCCTGGTGATAATCTTATTTCTCTTCTCTTGCAAGACCGCTTAGGACAAGAGAAGAAATATACCTATCATCTCTTTTCTCAAGGGGATAAAAATGTTAAGATGTATCCGAGAACCCTTAGAGAAGCGAGGCAGAGAAAAGATGAGCAAGAACAAAAAGAAAGTGATAGCGAGAAACAGAAAGATTTTTAATGAGTTCGTATATTGAAAATTATGACAGCAAAAAAAATAACAAAAAAAGAAACGGAAAAAACTGATAAAAAAACGGAGAAGCAGTTAGCGCGGGAACAGGTAGAGAAACAGCTTCAAGAAACGATGGAGCTCATTCAAACGAAGTTTGGAGAAGGAGCAATTATTAAGCTTGGCGAAGCTCCTAAGGTGGATGTAGAAGTAATTTCAACTGGTTCAATTGGACTTGATATGGCTTTAGGAATTGGTGGAATTCCGCGTGGAAGAATTATTGAGATCTACGGACCTGAATCCTCAGGGAAAACTACTCTTACCCTCCACATTATTGCAGAGGCGCAGAAGAAAGGCGGAGTTGCTGCTTTCATTGATGTTGAGCATGCTCTTGATCCTGTTTATGCAAAAAATATTGGGGTGAATATTGATACCCTGCTTGTTTCTCAACCAGATACAGGTGAACAGGCGCTTGAAATTGTTGATTCTCTCGTTCGTTCTGGAAATGTAGATGTCGTAGTAGTTGATTCTGTTGCTGCACTCACTCCAAAAGATGAAATTGAGGGAGATATGGGAGCCCATCATGTTGGAAAACAAGCTCGTTTAATGTCGCAAGCATTACGAAAATTAACTGCCATTGTTGCAAAATCAAAAACTACAGTAATTTTCATCAACCAAATTAGAATGAAAATTGGAGTAATGTTTGGCTCTCCTGAAACAACTCCAGGAGGAAAAGCATTGAAATTCTATTCTTCCGTTCGCATCGATATTCGAAGAAAAGCGCAAATTAAAAAAGGTGAGGAGGTTGTAGGGGCGCGAACAAAAGTGAAAGTTGCAAAAAACAAAGTAGCTGCTCCATTTCGGACTACAGAATTTGATATTATCTACGGAGAAGGAATATCTAAAACTGGGGAATTACTCGCTCTTGGAGAAAAGTATGGTTTCATTAAGAAATCTGGTGCTTCTTATACTTATGTTCCAAGCGAAGGAGCAAAACTTTCTGAAGAAGTGAAATTAGGTCGTGGTTATGATGCTGCACGAAAGAAATTAGCTTCTGAAACAAAAATTATGAAACAATTAGAAAAAGAGGTGCTAAAAGCTTTGAAAGAAGATATTTAGTCTTTTGTATAGAATAGGAAAAAGAAAATGGCGCGGGGCTTTGCCCGCGCCATTTTCTTTTTCCTATGCTACAATAACACTATGCAAAAAAAAGATTTAGAAAATTCCCTTATTGCTTTTACTGATGGATCTTCCCTCGGAAATCCTGGTCCAGGGGGTTGGGGAGCCATCATTATTTATCCAAAAACCGGAGAGATTATTGAGCTTGGTGGAGCAAAACCAAAAACTACAAATAACGCTATGGAACTTGAAGCCATTCTTGCTGTGCTGAGCTATGCGAGTAATAATGATGAAGAGCTCCATATCTTTAGTGATTCTCAGTATGCTCTTAATGGAGTAAGACAATGGATTTATACTTGGTCAAAAAATGGATGGAAAACAAAAGATAAAAATGAAGTAAAAAATCTTTTCCAGTGGAAGAATATTTTGAAACTTGTTGAAATGAGAGGAAAAGAAAGAGTTCATTGGCATCATCTTCCGAGTCATGTAGGTATTCCAGGGAACGAACGTGCGGATGAGATTGCCCAAGCTTTTGCTAGCGGACAGAATATCGTTCTTTTTCGTGGAAATATTCAAAACTACCCCATAGCAGATATACTCTCTTTCGATTTTGAGCAAATAGAAAAAAAGAAAAAAGAAAAAAGCGGAAAAGCTTATTCCTATCTTTCTCTTGTCGATGGAGTTTTAGAACGCCATGAAACTTGGGCGCAGTGCGAAACTCGTGTAAAAGGCAAAAAAGCTAAATTTAAAAAAGCTCTTTCTCCTGAACATGAGAAAGAAATTCTTAGAGAATGGGGGATTGATACAGATTCTTTTTGAAATTTTTCATAAGAAGATTGCAGAAAAGAGGAAATGTGTTAGTATCATATGCGGAAGTGTGGCTGAGTGGTTGAAGGCAACGGTCTTGAAAACCGTCGTACGTTAACGCGTACCGTGGGTTCGAATCCCACCACTTCCGCA
>CAZCYC010000026.1:0-6152 GCA_964502915.1 uncultured Candidatus Saccharibacteria bacterium
TCAGCATATCAGATAAGGTTTCTATTGAATGGGGATCCCAAATGCGTTCCTATATCTTTGATCCTTACCAAATGGTGAAAGATCATCAAAAGGGAATAGAAACCACGAAGCTTAATGAGGTTCTCAATGGGAATTTAGATATTTTTATTAAATAAAATAAAAAAGAACAAATAAATTTTTGTTCTTTTTTATTTTATTTATTCCGTAGTAACTCCATCAAAATGATCATTTTCATGATCTCTTTCCGCGTCTTCTTTAGTTTTATGAACTACCTGATCTTTATGTTCCGGAGATGCATAAATGGTATAAAGCTTCATTTCTTCATCGCCTGTATTTGTAATATTATGTTCAGCTCCGGCAGGAATAATAACGATATCATCATCAGCAATAGCCGATTCCACTCCATTTATATAGGCGATTCCTTTACCTTTTTCAATACGAATAAACTGGTCAATACCATGATGAACCTCCTTGCCGATATCTTCTCCGCTTTTAAGGGACATCACTACTAATTGTAAATGTTTACCTGTATAAAGAACTTTTCTGAAATAATCATTTTTAAGTGTTTCTTTTTCTATATTTATAATAAATCCTTTTTTATCATTCATACAAAAGTATTCTAACATAAAACATAAAAAAAGAATAAAAAAATATATGTTATAATTTGTTGAATGAATAGTTTAGAAATTATATTTCATTATGGTTCTCATTTTATTTTTTCTCCGCTTCTTGTGGCTTATATAGGAAAGAAATTTTGGAAAAAGAACTTTGAAAGGGTATATCTCATTACCTTAGCAACGGTGTTCGTAGATTTAGATCACTTACTTGCAAATCCAATTTTTGATCCAAATCGTTGTTCAATAGCTTTTCATCCTTTGCATAGCCATTACGCTATTGCATTTTATATATTGATGCTTTTCTTTAAGAAAACACGAATTGTAGGATTAGGACTTGTATTTCACATGCTTACTGATTTTTTTGATTGTTTTTATTTTATTCATTGATAAAAATTTAAATAGTAATGATTGAAGGAGAGAAGTTTGGAAAATATATATAATGTCGCACAATATATCTTTTACGACATTAATCCATAAATTTTCCCAATAAAAACAAAAAAGTCTAAAAAAAGCTTTTTTCTTTTTTTATATTCCATTTATTTGATTATGATGATAAGGCAGAAATTATTACCTCCCTTAAGCGATGTAAATTTTTACCTTTTATTGCTGAATAGTAAAAAATATTTTGATTGAGTTCTGATTCAGGAATTATTTCTTTAATATCCTTCTTGAGCTGAGCGAGTTGTTTTTGATTTACCTTATCTACCTTATTGATAGCAAGAATAAAAGCTCTTCCTTTCTCAGCAAGAAAATGAATTACTTCTCGATCAAACTCTGTCAGTCCAGCTTTTGCATCAAGAATAAGCACAATAAGCCTGAGATTCGTATTATCTTTATTTCCTAGATACCAAAAAATAAGCTCTTCCAACTTTTTTCGTTCTTGCTTAGAAAGTTTTGCATAACCATAGCCCGGTAAATCAACAAAATATATAGCTTTATCTTTATAGACTAGTTCAAAAAAATTTATTTCTTTTGTTTTTCCTGGTGTTTTCCCTGTTTTTACTAATTTTTTTCGTTCAAGTAATCTATTGATAGTTGTAGATTTTCCGACATTAGATCTCCCTATGAAGGCAATTTGCGGGAGTTTGTCATAAAGAATCGGGTCTTCTCCAACTACCCCTTTTTTAAATTTTGCTTTTTGAAAATTCATAGTTTTTTATTTTTCTTTTTCTAATACCGGAATACTTAATGCAAGATATTCTAAAATAAATTTTAGAGAAAGATGCACTCCACTTTTTATGATGAGTTTTTTGAGCCCATGGAGCTTTCTATAAAGCTCAAAAACTTCCTTATTCGTTCTTTTTTGATAAAAGAATAACTCTAAGTCATTGAGAAAAAAAATAAGGTCTTCTTTTGTAAAAGAAGCATCATTTCCCTTTGTTTTTTTATAAAAAGGACTTAGTAGTTTAAGTCTCTCGCTGCGAGAACTATAAATAAATTCTTCTAGATGAAGTTTTTTAAGACTCCCCTTTTTCTCATCAAGTGTATTTTGAATGATTTCTCTTGGAAATTTTATACGATAAATTCTTGACAAAATTGTATCTAAAAGTTCTTTTTTATTTGTATAAATGAGAAAATATACAGAATTCCCTTTTGGCTCCTCGATGAGTTTGAGTAATGCATTTTGAGACTCTCTTCCTATACTTTGAAAAGCAATAACAATAGGGCTTAATTTTTCTTTTTTTTGTTGAGAAAAAAAATGGATTTCTTGAATATCCTCCAAGAGAATTTTTTCTTTTATTTTTACATAAAGAAAGGGAAAAATTTCATTGAGCTGAGCAATAATCTTCTCTTGTTCTATGAATTGACTCTCTATTCCAAAACTATGATGTCTCAAAACATCATTCTGAGCAAATATTTCTTTTTTTAAGAAAGCCTTCATAATTAGAGCATCTCAATAAATATATCTTAAAATTTATATTCCAAACCAACTTTTTCTCTTACTTCTCTCATCTTTGTTTCAGCAATACGCTTCATTTTTCTTTCACCTTCGTCAAGAATTTGCCTTACAATACCAGGATTCGCTTCATAAAAAGCTCTTTTCTCTCGAAAGGGTTCTATAAAATTTAAATAGGAATTTAAGAGCATCTTTTTTGCATCTCCATATCCCATAGTTCCATTCTCATAAGCTGTTCTTATTTCATCAAGATTTTCTTTTGGTGTGATGAGTTTGTGAAGTGCAAAGATATTACAAGTCTCTGGGTCCTTTGCTTCGTTTTTTCCTTTACTATCAGTAATAATACTCATAATTTGCTTTTTAATAATTTTTTCATCTGCAAAAAGCGAAATGGTATTTCCGTAAGATTTAGACATTTTCCTCCCATCAGTCCCCGGGACAATTGCAAGCTCTTCCTGAATGAGTTCTTGAGGCTCCTGAAAAGTTTTTCCATACCTTTGATTAAATTTCCGTGCAATTTCTCGCGTCATTTCAATATGCTGAATTTGATCTTTTCCCACAGGAACAAATTGAGCAGGGCTGATGAGAATATCAGCAGCCATGAGTACAGGATAGTCAAAAAGCCCGACACCTGCTTCTTTATTCTTTTGTACACTATCTTTGAAAGCGTGAGCTCTCTCTAACCAAGGAACAGTCACCAAATTGTTAAAAATCCATGTGAGTTCTGTCACCTCAGGAATTCTTGATTGGCGATAAAAAATCGTTTTTTCAGGATCAATACCTAAGGCAAGATAATCTAAAACAATATCTCGAGTAAAAGATTCAAGAACTTCTCTTTCGTGAATACTAGTAAGTGCATGATAATCAGCAATAAAAAGAAAAGTTTCGTAATCTTCTTGCATTTGAATACTCTTTTGCATCATACCAAAATAGTTACCCAAATGAGGCCTCCCTGTCGGCTTAATACCAGAAATAGCTATTTTTTTGTCTTTTTTTGATTCCATAATTTTCTTTTAAAATAACAAAGTTTATTTTTGTAAATAGACTGTTCTTGTTGGGTAAGGGATCTCTATCCCCTCCCTTTCAAAGGCTTTTTTAAGTCTTTTCTTCATCTCTGCACTTATATGGTATTGTTTTTTAGGATAAACTTTCCCGATAATATGAACAACAATAGCAGAATCTCCAAATTCACCAATTTTTAAAAAATGAGGCGCTTCCAATATATCATGAGCATAACGTTCATCTGCTGCAAGATCCTCTCCAACCTTATTAATAACATTTTCTAAATGATCAATATCGGTCTGATAAGCAACTCCAATACTGAAATTTACCATAGAAAAATCTTTAGACATATTAGATGAAGTTTTTACTTCTCCATTAGGAATATGATAAACCGTCCCGTCAAGATTTCTTAATTTTGTAATTCTCAAAGTAATATCCTCAACCGTTCCACAATAATCTCCAATACAAACCACATCGCCAATACGATATTGATTTTCCATAATAATAAAGAGTCCATTAATAATATCCTTTACTAATGATTGCGCTCCAAAACCAAGAGCTACTCCAATTACACTGGCTCCAGTAATAAGTGGCGCAAGAGGAACACCTAACTCAGAAAGGATGAAAAATATTGCAGCAGACCAAACGAGCACAGCCAAAATACTCTGGATAATTTCAATGAGTGTATCTTCTCTTTTCTTCTCTTCTTCTGGGCTCGTAAAGTGATGACTTCTCACAACACGACGAATAAATTTCGTAACAATGTTTCTTGAAAATTTTAAGACGATATAAGCTGAAATAAAAATGAGAAGAACTTTTATTCCATGACTTAAAAACCAAGATTGAAATATCTTTAGAGATTTTATAATTTCTTCTTTATACATACGGGAACTATTATAGCATAAAAATCTTTTTATTTTTCATTCTCTAAAATAATAGATTTATTCAAGATAAGTTCTTGAATTTCTCCATAGAGCGTAGTGGCATAATCTCGAGAGAGCAAAAATTCTTCTTGAAGTTTTTCAATATCATAATTTGCAAAATGTTTCACTAAGATAAGTTCTTTTCGAGACATTTTTTCGAGTGTTTTTTTATCAATAGAAGGAAGAATTGTTACGGGGTAGAGTTTCTTTTCATAAACAATTTTCATGAGATTTAAAAATGGCGGATAATTCCATCCCATGAGTTGCAAATCACGAAATGCAACATAATGAATAGCATTATCGGTAAAACGAGTATTTGTAATCACCCACATATAATACTCTCTTTGATCTCCTCTTTTTTTTGCTTGTCTTCGAATATCTTGAAGACGAGCATCAGCATACATGACTTGATTGATATGTGTTCTAATTTTAAAGTCATTACGATATTTCGCTTCAACAATAAAAACGATATTCCCTTTTTGGGCCATAACATCAATTTCATGACTTACCCCCTCCCCTTCTAGATATACATTTGTATCTACTTGATAATCCATCTCTTGAAAGATGGCAGCAACATACTGTTCAAACACAAAACCAGAAGGGCCTAAAGCAGAGAGTCCACGTTCAAGAGCATAAATTGCAGCTACCTCTGGATCAATTTGGTGTAAATAATCCCTCGTAATTTTAAAAATCTCTTCCGTAGATATTTTATGCTTAATTGATGCAGAAACAATTTCACAAACTTGTTTAGCAAGGTCTTCTTGGATATTTATTTCCTTAAGAGACTTGCAAAGTTTATCGAGCTGAAATAATTCAAGCTTTCCGCTTCTTTTTATAACCTCGATAGTATGTTTATGTCTTACCATAGCTACAAGTATAGCACATTTATTCAATGTTTTTTCTTGTTTTTTATGTTATGATGTAGTCCATATGAAAAATATGCAATTAAAGGAACTAATAAAATCTTGTCATGAAAAACATGGTGGGGACAAGGTGCGCTCAAGAATTTGTGTCATCTGTGAAGAGTTTCGCAAAGGCTTTGCTTTTATGCAAAAATACCCAAAATCAGTGACTATCTTTGGATCCGCAAGACTTGCAGAAGATAACTTTTATGCGCAAAAAGCTACCGAATTAGCAAAAAAATTAGCAGAAAAAGGTTATGCTATTGTTACAGGTGGCGGGCATGGAATTATGGGGGCTGCCCACAAAGGGGCTTCTTTAGTCCACGGAGACGCCGTTGGCTTTAATATAGAGCTCCCCTTTGAACAAAGTATGAACCACTATATTACCGATGCTATGGAATTTCACCATTTCTTCTCACGAAAGGTTATTTTGGCTTATTCTGCTGAGGCTTATATTTATTTTCCGGGCGGGTTTGGAACAATGGATGAACTTTTTGAAATCCTTACGCTTCTCCAAACAAAAAAAATTCCACCACTTCCTGTTTTTCTTTTTGGTAGTGATTTTTGGAATCCAATTTTTACAACGTTTAAACAAATTCTCCTTGAAGAAAACCATACAATCTCACCAGAAGACCTTGAAATATTTACCATTACCGATGATATTCAAGAAATTGTTGATAAAGTTTTAAGTAGTAAAACAAGATTCGAACATCCTATACACCAGAAAGAATTTGAAAAACACAAAGAAAAAAACGAAGTTTAAAGCTTCGTTTTTTTTGTGCTCGGGGGCAGACTCGAACTGCCGACACCT
>CAZCYC010000027.1:0-6144 GCA_964502915.1 uncultured Candidatus Saccharibacteria bacterium
TCCTCAACTATCACGAGATTTGCTTTTACAATTCCCTTGATGCTATGTGGGTTATTCCCCACAAAATGTACTGTTCCTTGGATATCTAAATATGGATTTCCATTTGAAGTAGTCCCCTCAATGGAACTTTCAACATAGACATGAGCATGTTCTGGACTATCAAAGGAGAGCGTTGGTATCATTCCATCTCTTCCTGTTCCCACAATTTTCTTTATATGAAGAGGATGAGTAAGGATAAGTTCTCCATCTTGAATCCATAGTTCATAGTCTTCTAGACCAGAGAGGGTTCTTGTTCGATTGCTTCCTCCGAGCGTAATAGCTTTTATACTTATCCCCCTATAATCATAATGGTAAAAGTTTCCGTGATTTTCCACACTTCCATAAAAAACTCCATTATATATTTCTCCATAATTTGTAATGTCTCCTTCGAGGGAAAAGATATGTGAATGTTTGAAATCAATGCTTGCTCCTCGGGAAACAAAGATGCTTTTAATAATGCGGGGATAGAAATCTCCTTCGTTTAAATAACCACAAGAATAACTATATGGCGGATTAATATGACTATTTTCCTCTAAAGTAATGTCCGCATCAATTATTTGATTTTTACAAGCTAGCTTGAAACTTGCTCCATTTTGGAGTGTAAGGGAATTTGCTTGGAGATGTGCTATTGCAAAAGATTCCCTTCCTGAGAGAAATAAATTCCCGTGAATAATATTTTTTTTATGGAAGTCATATGAACCATAGATTTTTTGCGCAAAGATATTGTTATCATTTTCATTTTCAAAAGAAATTTCAATATTTCCATTTGTCTTTATCCTTTCAATATTCTGCAAAGTTTTTGAAAATTGAGCATGGCTCCCTTCGGGGAAAATTATTTCAGTAATTTGTCCTACTTGGTTATCAATGGAAAAGTTTCCGTTTGAAATGGTTATGGATTCTATTTGTCCGTGGTTTTTTAGATGAACTGTATCTTCAAAGAAAAGAGAAGCGATTGATCCATAATTGATGATATTTCCTTGTGTATGCAAGTTAGTTTGGATTTTTGTATTGTTTTCAGTTAAGACTAAGTCTTCTGGATAAAGATGACTGATACCATAATTTGTCTTGAGGGTAGTTCTTTCTTTGAAATAGATTCCTTTTACGTGATATGAGTGCCCTTCGTTGTTTGCCCCTTGGAGAGTGATGTTTCCTTGGAGTTCCACGTAATCATTTTCATTAGGAACTCTATTTTCTTCCCATGTATTTGGATCATTCCAATATCCACCTCCTGCTTTTGCGTGGATCGTTGCTTGAAAGTCTGGAAATTGATAACTTGTTTCATTTGTCTGATTTTGTAGATTATCTTGTTGATTTTGCCCTTGCCCTTGATTTTCTTCTGCAAAAATACTTTGTGGGGTAAATGAGAGAAAAGAAAAAAGGGCGAGAAAAACGAGCCCTTTTTTCAAGAGAGGAATAAAAAACATAGTGATAATGTTCTTTCCTTTATTCAAAAACATATTTTCAATATATCAAAGCAAAAAGAGAAAAACAAGTATTTTTGAATATTTTTATGATCTTTTGGAAAGGAAAACAGCGCGGGCGAAGCCTGCGCTGTTTTTTCTTTATTTTCTCTGTCGTTTTGATTTCCTTCGGGAAACAATTGCATAATTGGAATATTTTTTCTTCTTTCGAGTTTTTACTCCGTATGCCTGTTTTCCTTGTCGTGTCTTTGGTCCACGACGAAGCCCAATTCCTTGTCGTCCTTCTCCTCCTCCATGTGGGTGATCCACTGGATTCATAGCAGAACCACGAACCGTAGGGCGAATTCCAAGCCAACGAGAACGTCCTGCTTTTCCTCCTTTCACAAGTTTATGATCAGAGTTAGATACTTCTCCGATAGAAGCCCAACAGGTATTAGGAATCTTCCTTATTTCCCCTGAAGGAAGTTTAATATTAGTTGTCTTTTCTCCGTGAGCAGTTACCTGAGCATAAGCCCCTGCAGAACGTACAAGTTTAGCCCCACCTTTTGATTTCAATTCAATATTATAAATAAAAGTTCCTACTGGGATTTTTTCAAGTGGGAGCCTATTTCCTTTTTCAAGAGCTGCTTGCTCTGAAACAATAAAAGTATCTCCGACCTGAATCCCTTTTGGCATCAACACATACCTTCGTTCTCCATCTGCGTAGCAAACAAGAGAAATGAAAGCGGTTCTGTTTGGGTCATATTCTAAAGTTTCTACTTTTGCAGGAATATCAAACTTGTTGTAGAGAAAATCAATTTTTCGATAGAGACGCTTATTTCCTGCTCCTTTGTGACGTGTAGTAATACGCCCTTGATTATTTCTCCCCACGCTTCTCTTCCTTCCGTATGTAAGTTTCTTATAAGGCTTTGAACTCGTAAGAATACTATAATCAACTGTGAGCATATTGCGTCTCGATGGTGTTGTTGGTTTATATTTTTTCATAAATCTTATCAATGCTTATCAGCCATTGAGAACTATAATGAGATTAATTTGGTTAAACTAAGCAAGCTCAATACTCTCTCCTTTTTTGAGAAAGACCATCGCTTTTTTGCTTCCTTTTTGGTGAACTTTTCTTCCTCGTTTCATTACCTTGCGTGCCTTTTGTGCAACAATGTTTACCTTTATAGGTTTTACTTTGTATTGCATTTCTATTGCCTTTTTAATCTGAATCTTGTTTGCTCGTGGAGCAACATCAAAAACATAGATGTTCTCTCCAGAAAGAACTGTTGCTTTTTCTGTAATTCTTGGCTTCAAAAGAACCCAAGTATAATCTTCCTTTTGATCCGATGCTTTCTTCCCACTCTCTTCTGTTTTCTTTTTATTAAATAATACCATATTTTTTCTATTTACCTTCTTTGTGAAGTTTTCCTTGTAAAAAATCGACACTTTTTTCTGGGTCAGAAATGATGAGATAACGGAAATTAAGCAAATCAACAAGATTGAGATTTTTCAGATCACGAAGTGTAAGATGAGGAATATTTTTGGCGCTCATACTGAGTAACTTTGATGGCTCAAAGGCAGTCATAAAAATATTGTTATGCTTTTTGGTATTGATAGTTTCAAAACCTGCAATATTCTCCAGCGCATTGAGAATATTCTGCATATCCTTTGTTTTTTGAGGAAAATCTTCTTTAAAAGCTTCCACAAAAAGTACCTGCCCGTCTTTGAGTTTTTGAGAAAGTGCAACAAGAAGTGCTTTTGCTCTCATCTTCTTGTTGATCTTCTTTGAATAATTACGTTCTGTTCTTGGTCCAAAAGTTACTCCTCCACCAACCCAAATAGGTGATCTACTCGATCCGTGGCGAGCTCGCCCTGTTCCTTTTTGTCTCCAAGGTTTCTTTCCTCCACCTCGTACCTCTGATCGATCTTTCGTATGAGCAGTATTTGCTCGAGCATTTGACCTCATACTTTCAAATACTTGATGCACGAGATCAGCATTCCAAGTTAAAGCAAAAATATCTTCAGGAAGGTCAATATCACGAGACTTCTTTCCTTCATGGTTATATACAGCTACCTTCATAATACTATTTTGAAATTATTTCAAGTAGCGTTCCTCTTTTCCCTGGAACGGCTCCTTTTACGAGTAATTTTTGGTTCTTTGTATCAACAGCAACAATTTTAAGATTTTTTACCGTAATACGATTTGAACCCATTCGACCAGCCATACGGGTACCCTTGAATACTCTCTGAGGACCTGTTGCTCCGATGGAACCAGGTCTTCGTGTATCATGCCTATGTCCGTGTGAGGTAGGAGCACCTTTAAATCCATGTCGTTTTACTCCACCTTGGAAACCTTTTCCTTTGGAGATACCAGTAATTTGCACCAGATCTCCAACTTCAAAAATTTCTAGCTTAATTTCATCTCCACGATGATATTTTTCCAATTCAGACTCATCGAGTCTGAATTCTTTCACAAAGCGGAAATTTCCTAAATCTTTGAAATGTCCTCTCTGTGCTTTTGCAATATTTTTTTCCTTTTTCTCTCCAGACGCAATTTGTACTGCAGAGTAACCATCACTTTCTTTATTTTTAATTTGTGTAACCACAGATTTTGGAACAGAAAGTATGGTAACAGGAATAGCAAGTCCGTCTTCTGTGAAGAACTGACTCATTTCTTCTTTTGTTCCTAGTATAAATTTCATATTTTTGCTAAGTGGTTGAGAGAACTGACCCGGCGGAATTTTTATGAGCAAGCTCATAAAAATTCCGCCGGGCAGTTCGCCCAACATTAGTGAATAATAACCATTGATTTACATCATCTTTACATCAATATCGACTCCTGATGGTAAATTCATATTCGTAAGTGCCTCAATAACCTTAGGAGTAGGGTTAATGATATCAATCAATCTTTTATGAATTCTTATTTCAAATTGTTCGCGTGAATCTTTGTAGATGAATGTAGAACGATTTACCGTATACTTCTTGATTTCTGTGGGAAGAGGAATAGGACCTCGTGTTTCTGCTTCGTATTTTGCAGAAATATCCATAATCTTCTTCACAGAACTATCAAGAATCTTACTTTCATACGCACGCACACGAATTCTCAAGATTGATGTATTTTCTTTCTTTTTCGCTGCCATAGCAGTTTTTGCTCAAAAGGAAAATCCTTAAGCAATAATCTTGGTAATAACTCCAGCTCCCACTGTTCGTCCTCCTTCTCGAACAGCAAATCGTTGATTTTCATTCAAAGCTACAGGCACTTGAAGTTTTACCTTAAGGTTTACCGTATCTCCCGGCATTACCATTTCTGTTCCTTCTGGAAGCTCAATTTCTCCAGTCACATCAGTAGTTCTAATGTAGAATTGTGGTTTATATCCTTTGAAGAAAGGTGTGTGTCTTCCCCCTTCCTCTTTCTTCAATACATAAATTTCTGCTTCAAATTCTGTATGAGGAGTAATAGTTCCTGGTTTTGCGAGCACTTGCCCACGAGTAATTTCATCTTTCTTAATTCCTCGAAGCAATACTCCTGCGTTATCTCCAGCTTGTCCTTCTTGAAGTTGCTTGTTGAACATTTCAATACCAGTAACAGTAGTTTTCATGGTATCTTTAATTCCCACAATTTCTACTTCCTCACCAATTTTAATAACTCCTTGTTCAATCTTTCCTGTTACTACTGTTCCTCGTCCTTCAATTGAGAAGATATCCTCAATAGGCATAAGGAAAGGTTTATCAAGATCGCGAACAGGATCTGGGAAATAAGTATCCATTGCATCCACAAGCTCAAGAATTTTCTTTACCCAAGGGTCATCTGTTGAGTTAGCCTCAAGAGCTTTGAGAGCAGAACCCTTAATAACTGGTGCATTATCTCCATCAAATTCATATTTGTTGAGAAGATCACGAACCTCCATTTCTACTAAATCAAGCATTTCTTCATCATCAACCATATCTACTTTGTTGATGAATACAATAAGTTTTGGAACACCAACCTGCTTTGCAAGCAATACGTGTTCTCGTGTTTGTGGCATAGGCCCATCAGTAGCAGCTACCACAAGGATAGCTCCGTCCATCTGAGCTGCACCAGTAATCATGTTTTTAATATAGTCTGCGTGACCAGGAGCGTCGATGTGTGCATAGTGACGCTTATCTGATTCATATTCGTTGTGAGAAAGTGCGATGGTAATTCCACGCTCTTTTTCTTCTGGAGCGTTATCAATACCTTCCACATCTCTCAACTTTACATTCTTTCCTGCAAGATTAAGACTATGTAAAATTGCAGCGGTAAGTGTGGTCTTTCCATGGTCAACGTGACCAATTGTTCCCACATTCATATGAATTTTATCTCGTGAAAATTCTTCTGCCATATCTTATTCTAAATGTTTTTATTATTAGTAATTAAAGTGAATAATTCTATTTATTAAAAGAGGGATACATTATGCGACGGCCATGATAAAAATATCATGTGTGTTGCATCTCATAAGTGGTATCAACCCTCTTTTTTCTCTCAAAAAAAGAGAGAAGTAAAATATATCACAACAACACAAGTTATGATGTGTTCTATCCTATTGAGGAATGGAAAAAAGTCAAGAATAAAAAATGGAAAAATCCTTAAAAAATAAGGATATAAAGGACATTTTTCTGTCCTTTATAAAGGACAGAAAAATGTCCTTTAGAAAAAATATATTTTTTAAAAAAATATGAGATA
>CAZCYC010000028.1:0-6078 GCA_964502915.1 uncultured Candidatus Saccharibacteria bacterium
AAAACAAGGACAAAAGCATAACGTGGTTTTTGGTAAGGAAAAAATCCTACAATCCAAGAATTATAAAATTCATTATGTTTTCCAAGCTGTGCCGTTCCTGTTTTTGCGGCTATCTCAATGTATGGAAGGTTATTATTTCTTGCTGTTCCTCTCAATACCGTTTCTCTCATGGCATCTCGAATGAGTTGGTATTTTTTTGAATCAATATTATAACCCACCTTTTTCCGTTCTGTCTTTTGACCCTTCAAAAGAACAGGTTTCAAGAGCCACCCATTATTTGCAAGCGCAGCGACAGAACGAAGCATTTCAAGCGGAGTAAGCTGAAAACCAAATTGGCCAATAGAAGTAATATATGTATCTCCCAATCTCCAAACTCCATCTCGATAAGTTTTTTTCTTCCATGCCGGGCTTGGAATAACCCCCTCTTTTTCAAAAGAAAAATCAATTCCTGTTTTTTGGGCTAAACCAAAAGCCCTAAGATAATCATCAATTTTTTGAATACCTAAACCTTTCTGCTCTTGGTACCCACCACCGATAGCGTAAAAAAAGGTGTTCACTGATTCCGCTATTGCTTTTTTAAGATCAGTAAGACCATGTCCACCTCTCTTCCAGTCTTTAAATATGGAAAATTTATCAGGATTATATTTATTAGGAACCTTAATAAATCCAGTACTCAAAATTTTTGTATCTTTATTGATAATTCCTTCATTGAGAGCTGCGAGGGCAATGAATGGTTTTACCGTAGAACCCGGAGCATAGAGACCAGAAACAAAACGATTAAGAAAGGGTTTACGCTTATCATGGAGGGCTTTTGAGAGACTTAAGCTATCTACACCTTCCGCAAAATGGTATTCAGGGTAACTCACAAGCGCAATTATTTCTCCATTTTGCACATCCATAATTCCACCTGCCCCACCGTTAAAGTGATATTTTTCTACAGCATCTTTAATAGCTTGGAAAAGTGTTTCTTGAATTTTTGCATCAATACTCAAATAGAGATTTTCTCCTGCTGAAGCTGGTGCTAATACATTTTGAGAAACTTTTTTCATTTGCGCATTTACCTCAACGAGCAACCTCCCATTTTTTCCAGCAAGTCTTTCATTATATTTTTTTTCCATCCCTGCCATCCCCTCAATACTTTTTCTCCAATAAAAACCATTTTTATCTTTTTGCGGATATTGCACATACCCAAGGAGATGTGAAAAACCTTCTTTCTTGGTATAGAATCTCCTTAAAAAATCATTTTTTTTATTTTCTTTATCTTTTTCGTTCCATGCAAGTTCCACTCCATTTCTATCATAAATAATTCCTCGTTCAGCAAAAATAGGGATACTACGAAGTGTATTTTTTTTTGAGCGCTCATAAAATTCTTCTCCATGAATAATCTGAAGGGAAAAAAGCTTTAAGCTAAAAATAAAAAAAATAAGAAAAACGAAAGCAAGACTTATAAAAATATTCCGTTTTGAAAGGGGTTTTTCTATCACTCCTTCAAATTGTTGCTGATCTAAATGCGAAACATTTAAAGTATCAATAAAAATCGCATCGGGATCAATGCGGTAATCGCGATATTTTCTTTTTTTACGAAAAAAATTAAGCATAAAAATCTAAATATTTTTTAAGATAATGAGAAAGGATAAATGATAAAATACTCAAGATAGTGGCATAAGGAAAACTATAAGTTAGTGTGGCATCTGCAAGAATAGCGAGAAGAAAAATCCCATAATATTTTTTTTTGAAGAAAAAAGGAAGAAAAAAAAGATAGAAAAAAAAGAAACTGAGCGGGAAACGAAAAATTAAATATAAACCTAAAAGAAAGAAAAAAAGTTTTTTGAAAAACATAAGCTCAGTATACCCTAAAAATAAATATTTCAATAAATTTACACTATGTATTCGTTATGCAATAATGCTTCCCCCAACATTTGAGTAAATAGAGTGAGTATAGCTGTCCTAAAATAGCAAAAACAATAATATAAACAGCATAATCTTCAAAAAAACTCTGAGCAATAGCTGGAAGAAAACTTATTCCAATACTTCCAGCAAGTGCAGTTCCACAAAGTGGAACCCCTATTCCACAAACTTGCGTTGCAATGATACCAAAAACAGAAAGGAGAATAGCAAAAAAAGATTTTCCTGCCTTTTTATTTAAAAGAATTCTCTCTCTAAGATTTTTAACAATACAGGTACTCGTCATTGCAGTGGAAAAAATAAAGAAATAGGCAAGAACTCGATACCACGCGTAGAACATTTTATCTGGAATGAGAAAATAAATTCCGATAAAACTAATAAAGAAAACAAAGAGACAAAATTTTGATTTTAAAATACAAAACATAATCCTATGTATAGCATAATTTACGCAAAATAAAAAACAGCCGAAGCTGTTAGTTTTCGCTCTCATCTTTTAAAACGCAGTTAAAAAAGATGTTTTTTAAAATTTGAAGAAAGTGTTTTCTTCTTTCTTCATATTTTTTTATTTTTTTCTCAAAAAACCACTTATTGGTTTTTTAAGCCCACTGAAGATTTAACAAATATTCATCTTCAGTGCTTTTTTTCTTTTTTTTCATAATGTTATATTTTTACCTATTAGAAAAAAAATAAAATAATGCAAGTAAAAAGACGTTTTTGCTTCGCAAAAACGCCTTTTATTTACGGTGTCCTTTTTTTGCAATACGCATTCTATTTTCTTCTCTCCTTAAAATTTCTTGAAGCTTATGGTAATCAAATCCAAACTCTGTTGGGTTTTTCATATAGTTCTCGGCCTTTCTCATAGCTTCTTCCGCACGAGCATAATCAATATCTTCAGCGCGTTCGCTACTATTCGCTAAAACAATTACAGAATGACCATCACGAACCTCTAAAATTCCTCCATCAATAGCAAAATAACTTTCTTTCCCATTTTTTCTCACCATAACATGCCCTAATGTTAAATGTGATACGAGAGGAATATGCTGAGGTAAAATAGTTATTTCTCCAGACTGAGTTGTCACTGTCACCTGTTCAACTTGAGCTTGGTAAATGACACCAGAAGGAGTAGCGATAGTAAGATCTAAATATGTCATAGTAAATTATTTTTCTGATTTATTTTTTTCAAAATCCTCAATTACTTCATCAATCGTTCCTTTCATATAGAAAAACTGTTCATCAATATGATCATAATTCCCTGCAATAATATCTTTAAACGAACGAATGGTTTCTGCAAGAGGAACATATTTTCCTGGAATTCCAGTAAATTGTTCAGCAACATGAAAAGGTTGTGAGAGAAACTTTTGAATCTTTCGTGCACGAGCAACTACCATCTTATCTTCATCAGAAAGTTCGTCCATTCCCAAAATAGCAATAATATCTTGTAAGTCTTTGTATTTTTGCAAAATTTGTTGCACCCCACGAGCTACTTCATAATGCTCTTCACCAACCACAAGCGGATCGAGAATAGTAGAAGTAGAATCGAGAGGATCCACAGCAGGATAAATACCAATTTCCGCGAGTGAACGATTCAAATTCACGGTAGAATCCAAGTGTGCAAAAGTATTTGCTGGAGCTGGATCTGTAAAGTCGTCAGCGGGAACATAAACTGCTTGCACAGAAGTGATAGAACCCTTATTCGTAGAAGTAATTCTCTCTTGCAATTTCCCCATTTCTGAAGCTAATGTCGGCTGATACCCCACCGCTGAAGGGATACGTCCTAAGAGAGCTGAAATCTCTGACCCCGCCTGAGTAAAACGGAAAATGTTATCGATAAAAAGTAAAATATCTTTTCCTTCTTGATCCCGAAAATATTCTGCCATCGTGAGTGCGGAAAGCGCTACGCGAGCACGAGCTCCTGGCGGTTCATTCATTTGCCCAAAAACGAGTGCTGTTTTATCGAGCACCCCAGCTTCTTCCATTTCTCGATAGAGATCATTTCCTTCACGAGTTCGCTCTCCTACCCCAGCGAACATGGAATATCCTCCATGTTGAGAAGCAATGTTATTGATGAGCTCTTGAATAATCACCGTCTTCCCAACTCCAGCACCACCAAAGAGCCCAACCTTTCCTCCCTTTAAGAAAGGCGCAATGAGATCAATCACCTTAATTCCTGTTTCAAGAACTTCTGTTTCTGTGGATTGCTCTGCAAAAGCAGGTGCGTCCCTATGGATAGGTAACTTTTGGACATTTTCAGGAGCTGCTTTCTCATCAATGGGATCCCCTACAACATTAAACATGCGCCCAAGTACCTCATCTCCTACAGGAACTGAAATAGGTGCTCCTGTGTCAAAAACTTCTTGCCCGCGGACAAGCCCATCAGTCACACCCATAGCAATAGATCTTATCTCGTTTGCCCCTAAATGTTGTGCTACCTCAAGCACAAGTTTTTTCCCATTATTATCTACTTCAAGAGCAGAGTAAATAGCAGGAAGTTCTCCTTCAAACTGAACATCAACAACAGGGCCAATAATTTGTGTAATATTTCCTTTATTCATAATGGTATCTAATATCTTATATAAAATTTATGATGATGAAATAGCTGATGATCCACCAACAATTTCTGCAATTTCTTGAGTAATAGCCGCTTGTCGAGCGCGATTATAATTGATTCGCAAAGATTCCTCCATTTCAGCAGCATTATCTGAAGCATTTTTCATCGCAGAAACACGAGAACTATGTTCCGAAGCAAGTGCTTCAAGTAAATATTGATAGAGGATTGTAAGTAATACTGCAGGAACAGTCCCATCTAAAACATCTTTTTCGCTTGGTTCAAAAGTATAACGTGGCGAAAAATCTTTCGAGGCTTCCTTTTCTTCTTTCTCAATATGAAGTGGAATAAAAGTTTTTACCTTGGCTTCATAACGAAGCGAAGAAAAAAATTCAGTATAAGCAATATGAACTGCTTCATATTCCCCTTTATCAAAAAGTTCAAAAATAAGTCGTAAAACAGATTTAACTTCACGAGCACTATAATATTCAGAAAACTGATCAAAACTAGCGATAAGTTTCAAGTCGTTTCGCACTGCAATTTTCTGTGACTGTTTTCCTATCGCAATAACCTCAATTTCCTTTCCTGCTTGTTCTTGCTTAAACTTCGCAACCTCTTTAGAAACATTTACATTATAACCACCACAGAGTCCTTTATTAGAAGCAACAATAAGGAGTAATATCTTATCACCTTTTCCTTTCTCAAGGTATGGATGAAAAAGATTTTTGTGAAATGCAATATTTTTTAAGAGTTTAAGTGATTCCTCTGCAAAAGGAAGAGAACGATTCCTTTTCTCAATAGATTTTCTCATTTTTGAAACAGAAATCATTTCCATAGCTTTAGTAATCTTTCCGATATTGGAAATAGATTTCATTTTTCTTTTAATTGTTTTTGTTTGCATTGCCATATGCCTTTTAAGATTGAGAACTAAAAGTATCGTTGTATTCCTGAATTGCTTCTTCGAGAGAAGATTTTGTCTCATCATCCCATTTTTGAGAAATGAGATTGAGAAGATCAGACTTAGATTCTTCCAAAAAAGAATAGAATCCTTCCTCCCATGCTCTTATTTTTTCTTTCGGTATAGCATCAAGAAAATGATTGTTGAGTGCATAAATCGCCGCAACTTGTTTTGGCATAGGGATTGGGTCATATTGCTTCTGTTTGAGAAGTTCCACTGATTTTGCTCCATGCTCTAAAGCTTTTTTGGTTTGCGGATCAAGATCAGAACCAAACTGAGCAAACGATTCGAGTTCTCGATACTGGGCGAGAGCAAGCTTCATTGGTCCAGCTGTTTTTTTCATAGCTTTTGTTTGTGCAGAACCACCTACACGAGAAACAGAAAGCCCTACTGAAATAGCTGGACGAATTCCCTTGTTGAATAAACCTGCTTCAAGAAAAATTTGTCCATCAGTAATAGAAATAACATTCGTAGGAATATAAGCAGAAACATCACCTCCTTGTGTTTCAATGATAGGAAGAGCAGTAATAGACCCTCCACCGTGTTCATCATTGAGTCGACAAGCCCGCTCTAAAAGTCTCGAATGGAGATAAAAAACATCTCCAGGATAAGCTTCTCGTCCAGGTGGTCTTCTCAAAAGCAAAGAAATTTCTCGATATGCTGCCGCATG
>CAZCYC010000029.1:0-5973 GCA_964502915.1 uncultured Candidatus Saccharibacteria bacterium
ATTCGTTTCTCATTTGCGAGTGGTAAGTGAAAATCATCTTTCCAATACATAAAATAACTCGATAAGATATTCCAAGCTCGTTCCTCAAATTCTTTATAAAAAGGAGCACTCTGCATTGCTTTGAGAAATGAATCATTTAAATCCTCAAGAGGAAGAATATTTCCCTCCTGCATGCAACGATTAAAATATATTTCTAAACTCTTATGAATTAAATTTCCAAAATCAAGATAATGACTTCTTGCCTCTGGAAGTGCGATGAGATTCCTAAAGAAATATTTGAGTGGAGAAT
The DNA here is from genome assembly GCA_964502915.1 of uncultured Candidatus Saccharibacteria bacterium. GTDB lineage: Bacteria > Patescibacteriota > Minisyncoccia > Phycocordibacterales > UBA1006 > UBA1006. The sequence continues at coordinate 290 of CAZCYC010000029.1, forward strand.
CGAGGTAATTATTCAAAGCGGAAACAGAAAGTGCTTTTGAAAAAAATATTTCTTCAATAAATTTTCGATCTAAAATACTCTGAATATGTTCCGTCCCTTCCGCAAAAAAATCACCAATATCATTTTGATGTGCTTCTTCCCATTCTTTCGTATCAATGAATTCTAAGTGGTCAATATCTTCAAGAAATGCAGAAGGGCTTGCCGTTGCTCCTTTATGATTTAATTGATGAGATGAAATGTATACTTCCCGCTTAGCTCGTGTTAAAGCAACATAAAAGAGTCGCCGCTCATCATCTTCTCTCCCTTCTGAAAAATTATCCAAAGGTAAGGTAATTTCTCTCGCTTGTTTCTTCCTCTCAACAGCCTGTATGAGATAAACAATCTCAAACTCCAATCCCTTAGACCCATGAATAGTCATGAGCTGAACCCCTTTTCCAGTATTCTCTTGAATTTCAATACTCAATTGATGTTTCTTTAATGTATTGATATAATTGATAAAATCTCGGAAAGAAAAATCTTCTCTCTGTGAGATTTCCTTTCTCAACTCATCGAAAAAAGTATCTAATTTTGCAAGAGCAAAAGTCGAATTTTTTTGACTCAAAAGATAAGCAAGAAACCCGGATTCTCTTACAAACCAAGAAAAAAACGAAAGAAAATTTTCATTTTCCGCAAGAGATTTTGCACGAGATAAGAAATCTGCATAAGAAAGAAATTTTTTACGCTCTTCCTTATCAATACCCAAAGCTTCAAGTCGTTTGTCATCCTGAATAATCCCATAAATCATTTTTTGTTGCTCTCTCTTTGCAAGTTGTGCTGAGTGAATAATTTTTTGCACTGCAAAAATATCAAGCTGAAGAAAATCTATAAAGAGAGACTTTGCGAGAAACTCATTCTGACTCAAATCATCGAGAACATTTATGAGTAAAAAAACTTTCATCATATCAGAATCCTGAAGAAGATTTTTTTTCGTAAAATCCCTTACTGGAATACCATAAGCTCCAAGTAACTTTTTGAGCAAAATTCCATCACTATTCTTTCGAAAGAGCACAGCAATTTCATTTGGCTCTACCCCATCTTCAATATGTTTTTTGATATCCTGCGCTAAATACAGGAGTTCAAATTTTTCGTGACTAAACGCCCTATATTGGAAAATACCACCATGATCAAAAAATGCTCTCAATTTTTTTTCTTCCTTATAAAAATCAGATTTCGTAATGAGTGCATGGGCATGATCAAGAATTTTTTGATGAGAACGATAATTATCTTCAAGTTCTATAAGCTTTACTTCTTTGAGTTTTTTTAAGAGTTCAAGATAAGCTTTTTCACTTGCCCCGGCAAAACGAAAAATGGCTTGTTTCTTATCTCCAACAACAAAAATATTTGCCTTTCCATTAAAAACCGAATGATCAATGAGTGCATGAATAATTTTATTTTGTGCATCATTTGTATCTTGATGTTCATCAACGAGAATGTAGTGAAATTGTTCTTGAAGCTCAAGCTTAAAATCAGAATCAGCATAGAGTTCTTTTACAAAAAAGAATATGAGATCTGCAAAATCATAGAAATTATGATCACGAAGCGCAATTTGATAATCTTGATAGATATCAGCAAGTTCAAGATTTTTGGCTCTCCTCTTTTCAATATCACGCAACGCATTTGGTTTAATATCTCCTTTTTTAAAGCTTCCATAATCCTTTTTATAACGATATTGTGGGTCAGCAAGTTCTTCTTGGTACTTTTTTTCTATACGCTCACGAAAATCATCTGGGTTTAGAGCTTCTCCTTTGATTTGAGTTAATGACGAAATAATACTTTTAATAGTTCCTTCTCGCCTCTTAAACTTTGAAAAATAAACTCTTTCTTTCCCATCTACAATAGATTCTAATAATTGAATTTGTTCAACAGGAGAAATAAGTTTTGAACGAATAAATTCAGGAAAATACTCTGGGTATTTTTTAATCATATCTTCAGCAAATGCATGAAAAGTAGAAATGTATACCCTATGTGCAAGATGTGATCCTATAATCTGAGCCAAACGCTTTCTCATATTGTGAGCGGCAGCATTCGTAAAGGTAAGAGCTAAAATATTTTCTGGATCTACTCCATCAATTTTTTTGAGTATATGAGCGATACGTAAAGTAAGAATTTGAGTTTTTCCTGTTCCAGGTCCAGCCATCACAAACACCGGACCATCGAGAGTATCTACCGCTTCCTTCTGTTTTGGATTGAGCATTTGATAGCGCTCTAAAAAATTTTGCTCATATTTTGACATAAAGTCAGTATAACAAAAAATCCTTAAAAGGAGAAAATCCTCGCCACCGCAATGAAAAAGCAAGGTTTTGTAAATTACCCTGCTGAATGGTGGCATTGGTCGTATGGAGATAAAATGTGGGCTGCTTATGGAAAACATCCCTATGCTTTTTTTGGGAAAATTGAAGAAATACAAAAGTAAAAATGAAAAAGTCGTTCGCTTCGCGAACGACTTTTTTTGAAACTCAAAAACCAAGATTTTTCAAATTGTTTAGCGTATCAGAAAGACTCTCTATCTGTAAATTTTCTCCACCCTGAAGAGAAGAGCTAGCTCTATCAAGCTTTGCCCCTCCGCTGAAGATATCAATAGCTTTGGGGAGCATAAAAATTAAAAGAATGAAGGGAATTACAAAAGTAACGAGTGTTGCAATTCCAGACCATAAAATCATTTTTCTCGTTTGTTCTACAGATTTGTAAATTTTATTTAACTTCTCTTCTTGCTCAGTTAGGTGTTTTAATAATTCTTGATTATCCGTCATACTCAATCAGTTTAACATAAAATTATGCAAGCAAGAAAAAATTATATAGAATAGTTCTATGACACAAGAACACGCTCTTGAATTGATGAAAACGGGAGTAAATATTTTCCTCACTGGCGCTCCCGGAACAGGAAAAACACATCTCATTAAAGCATATAAGGCTTATTTAGAAGATTATGGAATTGAAGCAAGGTTTCTTGCTCCAACAGGTATTGCAGCGAGCCATATTGGTGGAATGACTATCCATAGTTTTTTTGGTATTGGAATCAAAGAAAAACTCAATCCTTATGAGCTTGAAGCACTCACAGAAAAAAAATATCTTTGGGAAAGAATGAAAAACTTAAAGGTGCTTATTATCGATGAGGTTTCTATGCTCTCTGTAGAACTCTTTAAAACAATAGATCAAATTCTCAAAACTTTTAAATTTTCCCAAGAAGCATTCGGTGGTGTACAGGTTATTCTCGTTGGGGATTTTTTTCAACTTCCACCGATTCAAAAAAAATATGGAGAAAAAAAATTTATTTTTGAAACTGATATTTGGCAAGCACTCAATCTCCATACGATCTATCTTGAAAAATCATACCGCCATAAAGATGAAGATCTTCTCAATATTCTCAACGAAATACGTAAAGGAAGCATCAGTGAAAAATCTCTACAAGCATTTCGTTCTCGTTACCGCAAAAGCATAAAAGGTATTGAGTCTATTCCAAAACTCTACACACACAACGCTAAAGTTCAAGAGATTAACAAACAAATGCTTGCAAAGATTGATGCCCCTCTCAAAAAATACCAAGCAGAAATTATAGGACAAAAAAAATGGGCTGAACGTATTTTTGCAAGTTCACTATTAATTCCAGAACTCTCTCTCAAAAAAGGAGCATTTGTGTTTTTTATCAAAAATAATTATGAAAAAGGATACATTAATGGAACACTTGGAACTGTTATAGATTTTGATATCTTTCACACACCTATCGTAGAAACGCTCGACGGAAGAAGAATTAAGGCAGAAAAAATGGAGTGGAGCTATGAAGACCATAACGGCAAGATTCTCACAAAAATAAAACAAATTCCCCTTCGGCTTGCTTGGGCAATTACGATTCATAAATCGCAAGGAATGACACTTGAGGCTGCAGAAATAGACCTCTCTCATGCTTTTGAAGCAGGACAAGGTTATGTTGCCCTTTCAAGGATTTCTTCACTCAATGGTTTACGGCTCATGGGGCTTAATAAAAAAGCACTCATGGTAGATCCCAAGGTGCTCGCAAAAGATCAAGATTTTCAAAAAAAATCAAAACATCTCTATCAATGGATAAAAGAATTAGAAGAAAAAGATTTAAAAGAGAAACAAAGAAAATTTATACAATATCTTGGCGGGAGTAAGGAAAAACAAAAAAGAGGAATGGGAGAAAAAAAAGAAAAGAGTTTTGAAAAAACAAAAAAGCTCATTGAAGCAGGAAAAAATCTTGAAGAAATTATTCAAGCACGTGGGCTCAAAAAAAATACGATAATAAACCACATTACACAATTAAAAGAACAATATCCAGAACTGGACCTAAGGTCTATAAAACCAAAAGAAAAGAGTATTAAAGATATAAAAGCTGTTTTCCAAAGTATTAAAAAAGAAGGAAAAAAAGAAGATTTCCTTGAAAACGGAAAAATAAAAATTAAGAGTATTTATGAAAAATTAGAGGGAAATTATGATTACGATCTCATAAAAATCGCTCTGCTATTTATGAATGAAAAAGATTAATTTCTTTGAAGAAGAATATTTATAATATAATGAGCAAAATCTTGGTTAATAAAACCTGGGCTGGTAGCGATGCAAATTACTTCAGCATCTCGCCACGCCTTTGCAATAATTTTTATCTTTGATTCTAAATCAACAAAATCTCCTTCCGGACCAAAAATATCAATATCAAGACTCAAGAGATAAGACTCTTTTGGTTTTTTAAATTCTTGAAAATCACTGCTTTTTGTGTATCGGTAAATATTTTTTATGAGCGGAATATGTTTCTCCCCTCGTAGAAAAGCGAGAGAAAGAAAATCAAAAAAATCAGAAATACGAGTTTGGGCAATATAATTTTGCACTTCCTGGAGAGAGGGGTGATGCGGTTTTTGCTTCGCAAAAACCGCATCATCATCATGAGCATCAATATGCACCACATCAAAACCTTTTCCTGTTATTTCTGCATATTCCAAAAATGGCTGAATTATTTTATTATGGTTATCGAAAAGATAGATGAATTTTCCGTTTTTTTTCAAAAGCTGAGATTTTTCTAATCCAAAATACTCACCATAGGCATCAGAATGAACTGGGTTCTGGGAAGAACGAAAAACAAACTCCTCAACAAAATGAAAATGAGGATTATAACGAGAAACTCCCTGCTCATAGAGAGCAGTTATTTTTTCTGTAGGAAAATTGACTTTGAATATAGGAGAATAATTCTTATTCCATAATTCTTCAATTTTCCAAAGTATTTTTTTATCTCTAGAAGATAACATCTACTATGGTATAGCATATTAACATAAAAAAACACCTCTCGGTGTTTTTTAAAAACTTAACTTAAGCTGCACATTTTTCAGAAAGCTTTGCGTAAGATTGTGGCCCAAAGATTCCATCACGGGTAATTCCCATTGCGCTTTGGAAAGCTTTAATTCCTTTCATGGTATTCTTTCCATACCAACCATCTACTATTCCTGTATTAAAACCTAAAGCGTTGAGTGTTTCTTGGAGTTTTCTTACATCTTCTCCTTTTGTTCCAAAACGGATAAGTCTTTTGTATGTTTGGAAAGAACATTTGTTTTCTTTTGTTTCTTGTTTTTGTTCTTCTGTTACTTCGTCTTTCTTTGTCTCTGTTTTTCCAAAAATCTCTGCAAGTTTTGCTTTTGAGATTC
>CAZCYC010000030.1:0-5329 GCA_964502915.1 uncultured Candidatus Saccharibacteria bacterium
TGAACCAAGTTATGTGCAAGAAGTTGTTAAAAAAATGGCAGTAATAAAAAATGTAGATGAAAGAGAAATGTGTGAGCAGATTATGGAAAATGCCCATAAACTCTATAGTTTTTCTATTAAATAAAGAATGTTTTCAATAACTTATTTACAAAAAGAAAAAAATAGATAGTATGAGTTACGGTATGAATAAAGAAAAGAACGGAGGTTTCTCAGAAGATGCTTACGCATCTGAGCCACGCGTATACGAACTTGGATTTCATATTCTTCCAAGCGTAGACGAAGGAAACCTTGAAGAAAAATATCAAGAACTTGTGGCTATTATTAAAAAGCGAGGGGGGAATATTATCTCTGAAGAATTTCCTGCCCTTATCAATCTTGCTTATCCTATGGATAAGTATATTAAAAACAAACGGAATACCTATGATCAGGCTTATTTTGGATGGATTAAATTTGAAGTAGATCCACAGAGTGAGAAAGTCATTAAATCAGAAATTGAATTTCTTGATTTTGTGCTTAGGTTCATTCTCATTAAAACTGTGAGAGAAAATACTCTTTTCTCTGAAAACCCTTATAAGCTTGCAAAAGTAGAGAAGGGAAATGATGAGGATGAAGGTTTTGGAGAACTTGATTCCGAAGCTGATTTTTCAGAAGAAGACGCAGAAGAAGATACAGAAGACATAAGAGAAAAAGAGGAAGTTGAAAATACCGAAACGCAAGAAGAGATTCAAGAAAAAGGTGAGGGTGATGAAGCAGATGATCTCACCAAAATTGAAGGAATTGGTCCAAAAATTGCAGAAATTTTGCAAAATGCTGGAATCAAAACTTTTGCAGATTTATCAGCTTCAAAAGTAGGAGATTTACGAGATATTCTTGCAGAGCATAAACTATCCTCTCACGATCCAAAAACTTGGTCTAAGCAGGCTACGCTCGCAAAACATGGAAAGTGGGACGAGCTAAAAGCTTTACAGGATGAACTCAATGGAGGAAGGGAATAAAATCTTATCCATTTTAAATCTTAAAAATTATTATGTACTTAAATAAAGTTGTTCTTGTTGGGAATCTTACGAGAGACCCAGAATTAAAAACACTCCCTTCGGGGATGAAAGTGAGTTCTTTTGGTCTTGCAACAAATAGAGTTTGGAAAGATGCGCAAGGGAATAAACGAGAAGCTGCAGATTTTCACAATATTGTTGTTTTTGGGAGACAGGCTGAGACGGTATCCCAATACATGAGAAAAGGCTCACAGATTCTCGTTGAGGGAAGACTCCAAACCCAATCTTGGGAAGATAAGGATTGTGGAAAAAAAATGTATCGCACGGAAATTGTTGCTGATCGTATTCAGTTTGGGAACCGTGCACAAGGGGTAGCTTCTTCTGCTCCTGTATCTGAGGAAGCGGTGGCTGCGCCAGCTTCTGAACTTAGCACAGAAAGTATTGATTATCCAGAAGAGGAAATTGACCCAGAGGATATTCCTTTTTAAAGCTTTAAGAAAGAAGAGATATTATGAAAAAACATTGTTATTTTAAACAAAATAATATTAAGCATATTGACTATAAAGATGTAGAGCTTCTCAAGAAGTTCCTTACTCCTACCGCAAGAATTATGGGGAGAAAACGAACAGGAACTTCTGCAAAAATGCAACGACAATTAGCTCGTGCTGTAAAGAGAGCTCGTTATATGGGGCTTCTCCCTTATATTAGACCATAAAAAAGAAGCTTTTTGCTTCTTTTTTCTTTTTTATTCCTTTATAATAAATTTGTGTTTTTTACACAAAAAATTTATATTTTTCTCTTTGCTTTCCTCATTGGGGTATTTTTTCATTCTCTTTTTTTGAATTTTATTTTTATTCCGTCACTGCTCGTTTTCTTCTTTTTACTCATTGGAATTTTTGCTTTTTCTCGTTTCTCATTTCTTCAATTTTTTGCGATCTTTCTTTTTGCTTTTCTTTTAGGTTTTTTTCGTTTTGAAATGAGTATTCACAGGATGGCCGAGCATCAATTTGATTCTGTTGTGAAACAGAAACTCCCTCTTGTTTTTGAAGCTTTGATTGATAGTCGCCCTTTACGAGCAGGTCAATTGCAAAAATTTTCTGTGCGGGTGGATAAAGTTTTTTTGGGGGATGAGAGTAAAAAAATTCATACTCGTTTTTTCTTGACCGTTCCCTACCAAGAATCTTTCCATTATGCAGATCGTATTCGTTTTTCTGGAATACTTAAAAAACCAGATGTTTTTTTGGGAGATAATGGGAGAGTTTTTGATTATCGCCACTATCTCGAAAAAGATAAGATTTACTATACTATGAAAACTGAAGATGTTCGTGTTATAGGACAAGAGAAGAATATGCTTTTTTTTCTCTATCAATTAAAAGAATCTTTACTCAAAAAAATATATCGTTACCTTCCACGCCCAGAGTCTTCTCTCCTTGCGGGAATTTTACTCGGAGAGAAAACTGCGCTTGGAGACAAGCTTGAAAATGATTTTCGGAACACTGGCTTAATGCATATTGTAGTTCTCTCAGGATATAATGTTTCCATCATTATTATGGCGGTAATGTTTATGCTTTCTTTTCTTCCGCTCTATTCTCGTTCTTTTATTGCAATTTTACTCATTATCCTTTTCGCTCTCCTTGTTGGTGCTGGTCCTACAGTGGTGAGGGCTTCACTTATGGCGTTTTTTATGGTTCTTGCACGTGTCTTAGGGACTTCTTATCGCGTAGAAAGAGTTTTAGTTCTTGCTGGTTTTTTGATGGTAGTTATAAACCCTTGGGTCCTCTTTTATGACATTTCTTTTCAATTTTCTTTTCTTGCAACCTACGGGCTCATTCGTTTTATGCCATTTTTTGAAAAAATTCTCAGCTTCCTCCCCAATAAGTTTTTTCTCTTGAGAGAATCAGCAGCTGCAACCTTGTCTGCACAGCTTATGGTGCTTCCACTCATTATTTATTATATTGGGGATATTTCTTTTGTTTCTCCCTTTGTAAATATGCTTGTATTATTTATTATTCCTCCAGTTATGGCTTTTGGATTTTTTACCGCGCTTTTTGCTTTCATTTCCCATTTCATTGCAACTATCCTTGCTTTTCCTACAACTTTTTTACTCAAGTATATCCTTTTTGTTGTGCATACTTTTGCTTCACTTCCATTTGCAAAATTCGTAATTCCTCCATTTTCTTTTTTCTGGATTTTTATTTATTATTTTATGTTATTCAGTATTCCTTTGTTTATAAAAAAAATGAAAAGAGAAATGAATAAAAATGATTTATAAAAATTTAGAGCTTGCGAAAAAAAAATACTTTGTTAAGATACGATGAGTAATAATCCTAAATTAAAGGAGATTATAATATATTATTATGCCAATTATTAAAGCAAACGAAAAATCAGTAAGACAATCTGAAAGGAGAAGACTTTTTAATGATAGACGAAGGAGAGCTATGCGAAGAGCTGTGAAGTTTATCAAAGGACTTATTTCGGAAAAAAAAGTAAAAGAGGCACAAGAAGCTCTTCCACAAGCTTATAAGGCTATTGATAAAGCTGCAAAGCGTGGGGTTATCAAGAAAAATACTGCCGCACGAAAAAAGTCTCAGCTTTCTCGTATGATTAAAGAAATCGCGTAGTTTTACGCGTTTTTCTCTCTTGCTCCCATAGTTTAATGGATAGAACACCGGTTTGCGGTACCGGCAATCCAAGTTCGATTCTTGGTGGGAGCACTTGTTTGCATATTATTTTTCGTATATATTTACTCTATGAGTTTACTTGATTGGTTTGAACATATTCCTGATACCCTTATGCCATGGCTCACTAAAGAGAATCATTTTGTGCTCTACGAAGCATGGAGAGAGGTTTGTCATCTCGTAGGAGCTTTTTTCCTTATTTTCCTTTATATGAAAATTCGTTATTTTTCAAAAGCTCTCGTTATTATATTTTTCATACTTTTTGTTTTATGGATGACCTACCAAGAATTTCATCTTCATCCTATAAAATACCACCAGCCTCTTTGGAAGGGAATACTCGATTGGCTTGTTTGGATCGTTCCGCAAAGTATATATATATATTATTCTTCAATAAATAAAAAAAAGAAACAACATTATTAATGCTGTTTCTTTTTTTAAAACCCTGTATTTTCGATGAGTTGTTCAGAGAGCGGTTCCGATATTTCTTTTTCTTCAACAAAATGTGAAAGATAGTCTCTCAATGCAATTAAATCAATATCTGTATCAATGGGTATTTTAATAACGGGGTTAATTTTTTGATTTGTTTTTAACAGAAGGATAGGTTCTCCATAGATATTTTCTTTTATCCAAAAAGCAGAGATATCTTTATATGGAAAGAGTTTGTAGTGGTCTTGAACTCCATATTCACTAATACTTACTTCAAGAATTTGTGGTCTTTTATTTGAGAGGAGCATAATAAGGAAAGTTCCAAGTAATAGAAGAAAAGCAAAGAGATAATTTCGTAAAATGATTGCGAGTATGACTACAACGAGACCGATTATTCCTACGAACCAATACCATGATTTTTTTTTCTCTACAAAAATAAATTCTGGATACAACCAAGAAAATGCAATTGTTTTTTTATGTAACATATGCCTTTATTCTATGCTCTTCCTCGAAAATATGCAAATATTTTTAGTTTTTTTTATTTAAAATGTGTTTTTTACAAAAAAACTGTGTATGAATTGTGGATAAGTTATTTTTTTTTATAAAAAAAACATTAAAAAATTTGCATCAATAGAACTTCTATGTATAATGGCTCTCGTTGAACTTTAACAAATAAAGACAAGGTGATAGATAATCTTATCTATCATGATCACAATCTTTCTTTCAATTTGAAAGAAAAGACCTGAACGATACAAATTTTTTATTATTTGTATCTTCTATTCCAGTAATTTTCTTATGAAACGAAAATTTTTGTTTCGTTCTATGGAACAGTGCATTTAGGATTATGCAAGCATTTCTTGCACACTGTTTTTTAGTAGAGTTTGATCCTAGCTCAGGATGAACGCTGGCGGCGTGGATAAGGCATGCAAGTCGAACGATCCCTGTATTTATATAGGGGTAGTGGCAAACGGGGTAGTAACAGGTAGGAACATACCCATGAGTCAGGAATAACTGCGAGAAATCGTAGCTAATACCTGATGGTCTCTTCGGAGTAAAGATTTATCGCTCATGGAATGGCCTGCTTCGTATCAGCTAGTTGGTAAGGTAATGGCTTACCAAGGCTATGACGCGTAGGGGAGGTGAGAGCCTGACCCCCACCATTGGGACTGAGACACGGCCCAAACTCCTACGGGAGGCTGCAGTCGAGAATCTTCCGCAATGCACGAAAGTGTG